>CBFDBN010000617.1:0-2441 GCA_965603055.1 uncultured bacterium
CACAGGTTGTTAAACCTTCCTTAATTCGTTCCCTTCCCGAAGCCCTGAGTGTCAACATTCCGTTCTGTTTGATAGCGATTTCTCGAATGGCATCTTCATCGATTTCCTCAGAAGCTTTAAAAATCTGCTGTCGGATTTCTTTGTTAAAGTACAGGGCTTCCATGATGGCGATTCTTCCTTTATAGCCTTTGTAGCAATCCTTACATCCAACGGGCATGTAGAACGTGGTATTTTTAAGCTCCTGCTCGTTAAATCCAAGTCTGAATGCCAGGTCCAGATCCGGATTGGGATCAGGCTTTTTACATTTGGGACAAAGCCGGCGAATTAACCGCTGTGCCATAATCAGATTGATGGCATTGGCGATGAGAAACGGCTCCACACCCAGCATGTATAATCGGGCAACCGCGCTCGGCGCATCGTTGGTGTGCAGGGTCGAAAAAGTCAAATGACCGGTATTTGACAGTGAAATACCGATTTCTGCTGATTTCAAATCACGCATCTCACCAACCATGACAATATCCGGGTCATGACGCAGGATCGATCGCAATGCCTGGTCAAAATTTAGCTTGGGACTCAGCCTGATCTGTCGTGTTCCGGGAATCATGTACTCTACCGGCTCTTCAACAGTTAACACATTTTTGGTCGCGTCTTTCACATGATGTAATGCCGCTACCAAACTCGTGCTTTTTCCGCTTCCGGTTGGTCCGGTCAAAATAATCATGCCCTGGGGTTGCGTGATGGCTTTCATGAAATCGCCAGCCGCCTGTTTCTGCAATCCCAGGTCGTTCAGATCAGTAATCACTTTGCGATCATCCAGCACGCGTACAACAATGCTTTCAAAGCGACGGCTAAACTCACTCGTAACAATGGGCATGACCGATACACGATAACGGATAAAATAACCGTCAATCTTTCGCTGAATATACCCATCCTGGGCAATCGACCGATCAAATCGATCAATATTCATAGAACGATCTTTAACAACTGCCGCAACTGCCTCAGGTTTTACCTTATCCTGCGTATACCATAACTGTAATTTTCCATCGATACGAAAGTAAAGTTCAGTAATATTCCCTTCTCTTGGAATGACGTGAATATCACTGGCGCCGCGACGAACTGCTTCCACCAGCGCCCCTTCAACCAGGTTGGTTAACATGCTGCGATTGATTTCGGCATCTAAAGCGGCTTCGTCAAGTGTGCCAGCCTCATCCTCATCGGGAATCTCAATATTTTCTAATGATTCCTGAATTTGATTTAAGAATTCATTTTGATGATAAGAAACTTTTTCAATGAGCTCGATAATGTCATCCAGCCGTGCATAAGCAATTTCAAGTTGGTTGAAACCTTTCACCTGGCGAATCAGCGCATAAATACTTCGGTCAATCGGATTGGCAGCAACAAATAGCAAAATATTTTTATTATGTTCATGAACCTTAAATGGCAAAACTTTTTTGGCAATTAACGTATTCCGCGTCTCTTCTTGAAGATCATAAATTATCTTTCTAATAAAATCAATCCGTGCATCGTCAATCGTCTCGCGCTTGAGCTCGATTTCTTTAAACGCATAGAGTCGCGAAATCTCTCGAAACACCAGGTGACGATCAACGTTAAAGTCCTCAACTAAGGTCTGTAACACTCTTTGACCTGTCGTGGCTGTCTCACCATTTCCCCCTACTTCTGTTTTAATTTTAACCAGCGCATCACGGCAAACATCTCTGGAAACAATGTTCTTTTTAATAAGACTATCGATGACTCTGTTGTAGACAACTGCCATGATTGCTAATCTCCAATTCTGGTATTTGTTTTTAATCGTGAATTTATTCACAGATTTTCATATAGTTGAGAGTAGGGCGTAACGTGATCCTCGCTCAACGCCCAACGCTCTACACCCTACACTTCACGCCCTACGCGCCACGCTCCACATTTTTTCACCGTCCTCCCGTTCCTGGTGTAGGTGGCGATATAAATCCGATCTCCGATGAGATGACGGTCAGGACAAGGATTAACACAGTGACCGCAACGGAGATTGATAAATTGATATAATCAACGACTCGTTCCAATTTATGAGTGGTCTCTTTTTCATAGTAATTTGCCAATTGGAATGCTGATTCTTTAAGCGTTCCTGATTCCTCTCCCGATCGGAATCGGTTAATGGCATTGGCAGGAAATACACCGGTCTTTTCTAAACATTCGGTAAAAGATTTCCCTTCGCGAAGCATGGTTGGTATCACACTATCTTTAACTTGTTGTTCAATATAAGCGTTGCGACATGCTCCTGCTGCCGTCTTGATGACATTGATATTTTCACCGGATCCACTGTAAAGCGCATGAAATACTCGAGAAAAAATTTCGATACTGGATTTATGAAGCAATGATCCGACAACCGGTAAAGAAAGAATAATTTTATGGACAAATACACGCCCTTTTGGCGTCTTATAAAA
>CBFDBN010000618.1:0-2437 GCA_965603055.1 uncultured bacterium
GAAGTAAACCAGGGTTCCGATGCAGCATAAAATTTTTAGCTCACTTTAGTCACTTGACAGACTTTATGAACTTATAACTTTTAAATAATCCAATGTAAGGAGCATTGATATGAAATCTTATTTTTTTACATCAGAATCAGTGACAGAGGGTCATCCCGATAAGATGGCTGACCAAATTTCAGATGCGGTATTGGATGCGATATATCAAGAGGATCCTTTTGGACGAGTCGCCTGCGAAACTTTTGTAACGACTGGTTTAGCGATTGTTGGCGGTGAAATTACGACCAAATGCTATGTTGAAATTCCAAAATTAGTTCGAGAATTGATCAAAGATATAGGCTATATCGATGCGAGCTTTGGATTCGACTCGGAAACATGTGGAATATTAGCAACAATCGATCAACAATCGCAGGATATAGCTATGGGGGTGGATCGAGAGGGCGCCGGGGACCAGGGAATGATGTTTGGTTTTGCCACAGATGAGACCGAAGAGTTAATGCCGACACCGATATTATTGGCTCATAAATTAACAAAAAGATTAGCCGAGGTACGAAAGAAAAATATTCTTCCCTTCCTTCGACCCGATGGTAAGTCCCAGGTTACTATTGAATATATTGACGGCAAGCCAAAATGGGTTGATACGGTTGTCATTGCGGCTCAACATGATCCAAATGTTAAACTGGTTGACCTGCGACATGAGATTATTAAACACGTGATTAAGCCAGTGTTACCCCCCAATATGGTCAACGATCATGAAATTATTTATCACATCAATCCAACCGGGCGCTTTGTGATCGGCGGACCACAAGGAGATGCCGGACTCACTGGTCGCAAAATTATTGTGGATACTTACGGCGGCTATGCGCCTCATGGCGGCGGGGCTTTCTCTGGAAAAGATCCCACTAAGGTTGATCGATCGGCGTGTTACGCTGCCCGGTATGTGGCTAAAAATATCGTCGCGGCAAAATTGGCCAGCAAATGCACCATTCAATTTGCTTATGCAATTGGTATCGCCGAGCCAGTTTCAATTATGGTTGATACCCACGGAACCGGCACTTTGCCTGATAATGAAATTGAAAAATTAGTCAGTAAGCATTTTGACCTGACGCCAAAAGGCATAATCGAAAAATTGCAGCTCCGCAGACCAATTTATCGCAAAACTGCGGCGTATGGACATTTTGGAAGAACTGAATCAACATTTACCTGGGAAAAGAATGATATGGTTGATGTTTTGGCTGGGTAAATATTGTTTTTGATAAAAAATATGAATCAGGATAATAAAGAATATCGAATTTTGAATAATGAATATTGAAGTTTAATAATCACCAAACAAGCACAGGAGGATGGGTGTGAATTACGATATCAAAAATATTGATTTTTCTCAAGAAGGCAAAAGAAGAATCGAATGGGCAGAAAATGATATGCCAGTTTTAAGACTGGTGCGTGAACGATTTGAAAAAGAACAACTTTTAGCAGGAAAGAAAATGTCAGCCTGTCTTCACATTACAGCCGAGACAGCGAATTTAGCCCGAACATTAAAAGCTGGTGGCGCAGATGTTGTGCTTTGTGCGTCCAATCCGCTTTCGACACAGGATGATGTCGCGGCTTCACTGGTGAAAGATTATGAGATTCCAGTGTTTGCAATAAAAGGCGAAGATACCGAAACTTACTATCAACATATCAAAGCAGCTATTGATCACTCACCGCAGGTAACAATGGATGATGGCGCTGACCTGGTATCCAGTATTCATTTCGATCATCAGGAGTTGGGCAAAAATATGCTGGGAAGTATGGAAGAAACAACGACTGGCGTGATTCGCCTCCGGGCTATGGAACGGGATGGCGCTTTAAAATTCCCGGTGATTGCAGTGAATGACGCCACGACTAAAAATTTATTTGACAATCGCTATGGTACTGGACAATCCACTGTTGATGGAATTATTCGTGCGACTGATATTTTATTAGCCGGTAAAAATGTAGTCGTTGCTGGCTATGGCTGGTGCGGTCGTGGTTTTGCCATGCGCTGCAAAGGAATGGGCGCCAACGTGATCATTGCGGAAGTCGATCACATTCGCGCGCTGGAAGCCGCTATGGATGGCTACCGCGTGATGAAAATGGAACAGGCTGCTCCCATCGGTGATCTTTTCTGTACCCTGACTGGTGATATTCATGTGATTCGAGAAGAACACTTCAGCTTAATGAAAGATGGCGCCATCGTTGCCAATTCCGGGCATTTCAATGTAGAGATCGACATTCCGGCATTAAAAGAAATGGCTGCCGAGTGCCGTCCGGGAGTCAGGAATTTTGTTGATCAATATGTGTTAAACAATGGCAGGCGGATCAACCTGTTAGCCGATGGACGACTGATAAACCTGGCAGCGGCGGAAGGTCATCCTGCTTCGGTTATGGATATGAGTTTTGCTACCCAGGCGCTGGC
>CBFDBN010000619.1:0-2426 GCA_965603055.1 uncultured bacterium
TTTCAGGCGCTTCATTCGCTTTTTCCGACGGCTTACGTTTCATCTGACAAAAGAAAACTTTTTTATGAAGACTCTGTTTCAGTTCGACAAAGTATCGTCAAAATTTTTAAAAATATCTTCCCAATTTTGAAATCAATATTATCGACAACCGATTGGATACCACCAATTCATTTGCGAAATTGGACCCGATTTCTCAATGATTATCTCGAAAAAATGCAACCTGTGAACAAGCTTGATTGGCAAACCCAGTCTGACGAGCAACTCTGGCAGGTTAATGTTAGGGCAGATCAACTCACTGATCGGCTATTAAAGCTGCACCGCTGGAGCATCACGTTTGCGGAATTGATCTATCATTTTTTGATGTATCTGATTCGTAAATGGCTACCTCAAATGGATGCGGAACAAACTGTAATTGAGTTACATCGAGGCATACCTGGCAATAAAACGATCGAGATGAATATTGAATTGTGGTATTTGAGTAGAAATTACCGATTCCATAGCTCGGAGCGATGGAATCGGTTTCTCACATTCATACAAAAATTCGGTCATCGATCAACCAGCCTCGATATTTCTGTGCCGACTTTTGCCGAAGATACAAATTATATTCTGGAACTGATTCAGCGATATCTATCGCTGTCCCCTGAAATGTCTCCAGAAATCAAACAAAAAAAGTTTGAACAACAGCGGCAAGAATGCTTCCAGGTGGTTTGTCAAAATTTATCGAAACAATCTTTAGGATTTTTGAAAAAAGTATTTTTTAAAATACTGCTCAATTGGTCAGAACAGTTCATCTTGTTACGTGAGAACCAGCGTTATTACTGGCATCAAATCCTGGCGATCAATCGAAATATCTTTCTGAAATTGGGAAAGCGATTTTTTGATCGAGGTTGGTTGGAAAAAAAGCCGCACATTTTTTTTCTGAAACGCAATGAAATTAAAAGCATCATTTTCTCCAAAGAATTCTTTTCAACAACCGAACTAGCAAAACGACTTCAACAGCATTCCCAATGGCAAAAAATTACTCCACCAGCATTGATCGATGAATCAAATCCATTTCAGACCGATAATGGAATAATTGGCAAAAAACTGGCGGGCATTGGTGCAAGTCCTGGCATGGTAACTGGCAAAGCCCGTGTATTGACTTCATTTCAGGAGATGCCTCAGCTTCAAGCTGGCGAAATACTTATTGTACCGACTACTGATCCTGGCTGGACACCGCTGTTTGGCGTTATCAAGGGATTGGTGATGGAAGTCGGTGGGGTGCTGTCCCACGGTTCCATCGTCGCCAGAGAATTTGGAATTCCTGCCGTGACAAGTGTTTCCCAGGCGACATCAATAATCAATTCTGGCGTGCAAATTACTGTTGATGGAAATAAAGGGATGATTTGGATTAATGAAAGTAAGTTGAAGTGACTAAAGTGAAAAATATTTTAGATCGAAATAATTTCCTGGGCATCCGCATCTGGGATTTTGGACTTCGCAGCCTGAATCGGGAATATAGCTGGTTTTTCCTGTTTAAAATCATCTTCAAATATCCGCTAAAAAGTCTAAAAGGATTTCTTGCTTACAAAAAATTTTGTAAATCTATCGATCAAATTTCCCCGGGGCAAATCTATGCCAACATCTCAATTGAACAATTAATGAATCAAGCCAACAATGATCGATCATCATTTCTGGTTGCCATGGGTTATTGCCAGCGTCCATTAAAAACTGATGATCAGCCATTAAACTGTCCTTCGGAACGTTTCAGCCACGATTGCTATTTTGTTGAAAATTATCATCGAACAACCCGATTCCCGGCTGCCTGTTCAATCTGTGAAATTAAATCAATTGCTGATTTAACACTAAAGTCAGGGGCTTCTTTTCATATCATGACCTCGGCGATGGATATTGCCCGGAATATTTTTATTCCAACATTGGAAAAACAACGATTTCGATATGCAATTATGTTTATCTGTCCCTATTCTATTTTGCCAATCACATTGCCGCTGTTTATCTGCGGCATAGAATTTATGATCATTCCTTACACGACCGGGGATTGCCGCAATTATGGTGAATTTGTGAAAGCGGATGTGGGGATTAAGCCGAAGCGGACTTTCTCATCGAAAGAGAATTATGAATGGGCATTAAATATTTTGAAAATGACGTAGTAAAATAAAAAAAATCCTGTATAATTTGACTTGACATGAACTTAATTATTGCTTATTTTAAAAGGAAGAAAAAACAAAACAATAGTCGTCTGATGAAAAAAAAATATCGAACAACAGAAGCGATGAAACACCAGAAGCCAAAGCTCGGTGGTTTCAATCATTGACGCTGGAAGAACGAATGGATTTGCTTTGCGAATTCACCGATTTAATCTTAACAGTTAATCCTAAAATTGCGGAATCAAAAGATGTTACATCAACTTCAGGACGTGTTCGCAT
>CBFDBN010000620.1:0-2408 GCA_965603055.1 uncultured bacterium
TATTCAAATAATTATCTTTCTGAAAAAGTAGTTTTATTTTTTTTGTTTCATTCAACGATAGTGCTTTTTTTGCCAGCGCCTGTGCTTCGCTCAATGAAATAGAACGAATTGCCCTTTTCACCTGTGGGATGAAAAAGGAGCTCATACTTAAATAAGTATAACCCAAGCCTAGCAAAAGCCTGGAATATCGAACATCACCAGCCATTTCGCCACAGATACTAATTTCCTTACCAGCACCATTTGCAGCATCGGCGATAAATTTTAACAAATACAATACAGCAGGGTGAAGCGGTTCGTAAAGCTCACTTACTTGCGCATTGCTTCGATCCACTGCCAGCGTATATTGGATAAGATCATTGGTGCCAACACTGATAAAATCCACTTCATTTAAGATAGAATGAATTGCCAGCGCAGCAGATGGAATTTCAACCATAGCGCCAATTTCAATGTCGTCTCTAAAGGAATGTTGTTTACGTTGCAATTCTCGCATCGATTGTTGCATCAATCGTTTAACCTGTTTTACTTCTTCAACACTGGCTATCATTGGCAATAAAATTTTTACCCTTCCCGATACACTGGCTCGAAGAATAGCACGCAGTTGTTGCTTAAAAATATCAGGATGCTTGAGTGACAATCGAATCGCGCGTAAGCCAAGATATGGATTTCGTTCCCGGTAACGATGGTTATCACTGAAATAGGGACTGAACTTATCGCCGCCTAAGTCCATGGTTCGAATGGTGACCGGAAATGGCGCCATCTTTTCGACAATGGCACTGTAATGTTCATACTGTTCCTCTTCGGAAGGATAATCCGTTCTGTCGAGAAAATGAATTTCTGTGCGATAAAGTCCGATTCCCTCGGCATGAAACATCCGCGCCAGTTCAATATCTTCCTCTGTCCGAATGTTTGCTAACAGTTGAATTTTGTGCCCATCTTTTGTAACTGCCGGTAATCCAACAACCTTCTTTTCCTGTTTTTTTTTCTCATCAAGCTCTTTCACTGAAGTCTGGTATTTCTGAATCTGCCGATGAGTTGGATTAATGACGACCACACCGCTATTGCCATTCATCAATACCGGTGTGGATAGCTCAACCAGGCGAGTTAAATTGGGAATCCCGGTAACTAAAGGGATCCCCAATGATCGGGCTAAAATGGCTGCATGTGAGGTCGGTCCGCCTTTTTCAGTGATTAATCCCTTTATCTGGCTGGTATTCAATCCGGCTGCCTGCGAAGGCGTAATTTCCATAGTGATAATAATCAAATCCTTTTTCTCGCCGATGAGACATTGCTGAGAATAACCGATGAGATTGTCGAGAATCCGCCTGCCAACATCTCGAATATCCTGAATTCTTTCTTTCAGGTAGGCATCCTGTGTGGATGCAAAAGTCGCAATGGATTCCAGGATTACATCATCGACCGCAGCTTCGATATTGATCCGCTCTTCAACGAGTTTCTTTTGAATTTGGGCTAAAAAAACTGGATCTCCTAAAAATAAAAGATGCGCATCAAAAATACCGGCTTCCTTTACTGATAGTTTATCGGTAATTCGTTTTTTTAAATCTTCCAGTTCTGTTCGGGAAATCTCGATGGCTTGAGATAACCGAGACAATTCCCGGGTAACCTGCCCGACTCGAATCTTGCGCCGGGTAATTTTGGGTGGACTCCCCAAAATGCACGCTTTTCCCCAGGCAATTCCGGGGGATACTGCGATGCCGCTAAATTTTGATTGTGTTTTTACCATGTGGGCTGCCCTTGTTGTTGAACAATCAGATTGTTAAATCATATCTTCTTAGCAAAAATATTTTAAACACGAAGACACTAAGAAACCTAAAGGACACAAAGAAAGAATAAAATTATCATTATTTTTTATTTTCGTGTGCTTAGAGTTCGCTTTGTGACTTAGTGTTGGGTATTCTGTTTGCAGCTTGCTACACCAGGGATTATTTAACCAATACCAACTTACTGGAACTCACAAAAGATTTCGTTACCAATCGATATACATAAATCCCGGAAGCCGCTTGTAATCCGTGACGATCTCTTCCATCCCAAATCAATTCATAAACTCCAGCCGGTTGAGATTTGTCTACCAACGTTTTAATTTTCTGTCCTCTCAAATTAAAGATACTCAACTCAACGTGATCCGACCGGTGTAAATGATAACGTATCATGGTCGTTGGATTAAACGGGTTAGGATAATTTTGCTCCAACTCGTACTTTTTCGGAACTTTTTCAATTTTCAATTGATCTATCCCTGTTTCACCAGAGAGCCAGTTCATTATCTTATTTAATAATTGTTGAGCCGAATCTTGATACGGACCGGAGATTCCCTCGAATCCGTATGCCAGGTAAAGCAGGCGATAACCCTTTTGATCATCCATGTACCGAATGCCAGCAGTGGAGTTCTGTGG
>CBFDBN010000621.1:0-2401 GCA_965603055.1 uncultured bacterium
ATTAAAAAACCTCAATCGTCACATACTTCTTCGGATTCTTTTTTATATCTTCTGTGAGTGCGATTAATGACTTTGTAAGCATTAGCAATTGTTCATATAATTGTTCATCTTCCATCAATTTGCCAGCCGTTCCTTCACCTTCCTGCAACCTATTAAATAACGAATCTGCTGACACTGAAATCGAATTTAATCTTGTGAATAAGGTCGTATCTGAAACCAGTTTTCCCAGGCTCCCTTCTCCACGCTGGATTTTAGCGACAATTTTTTCGAGACTGGTGGTCGCATTTTTAAAAGTAGCATACAAGGTTGTATCCTGAACGAATTGCCCCAGGCTTCCTTTGCCCTGCTTAATCTGTGTCGAAATTTGATCTAAATTACTCAACAACTGTGCCAGGTTATTTTGTGCGGACTGGTCATTAATGAGCAGCCCTAACATTCCCTTTCCATCAAGCGCCTGTTGGGTGATTTTGTTGATATTATTTAATGCTGTTTGCAGATCGCTAATCGCTACTGTTGCATTTGAGGCGATCGAGCCTAAATCCAATGGAGGAGTCATTGCTATAAATTCCCCTTCTTTTAGAGCTGGATCAGATAAATCTCCCAATGAAATGTCCACATACTTATCTCCCAACATGCCCATGGTATTAATTGTCGCTTTCGAGGATGTGGTAATCATTTTTTTATATTCACGACTTATTTTCAACTCGATAACAATGCCCTGTTGTTCATATTTCTTTGTGAATTTCATTTCACCGACAACTCCGACCTTCAAACCAGAAAGCGTAATGAATGCACCGGGATTCAAACCCTGGGCATTGGGAACAAAGCTATAAAGCGAAAATTTGGAAGTAAAAAGCTTCTGGTTTTTACCAACAATAGCGACAATAAAAATAATCAAAAAAAGCATCAAAGCCCAGAGGGAAATCACTCCAACTCTCACCGACTTACTTCTACTGGATATCTGCATAAAACACCTCATCGGGTATACATTCTAACGGCGCCCCAGTCTCCTCGAAATGGTCAAGAATGGATAAATCATAATTGCCATCATAAGTTACCGTGCCGTTTTTTAACATGATTAGTCGATCCACGACATTTACAAAATGATGAATCTCATGCGTCACGACGAGAGAAGTGACCTGAAATTTATTTTGCAGATCTCGGATTAAATCGACTACTTTTTTTGCTGCAAATGGGTCGAGCCCTGCCGTGGGCTCATCATAAAGCAATGATTCTGGATGAGTTACAATGGCACGGGCGATTGATACGCGTTTTCTCATTCCGCCACTAATCTCGGATGGATAGTAGTCGAGGTGATTTTCCAATCCTAAAAATGTCATGATTTCTTCAACACGATCAAGTATTTCTTTACGAGGAAGATCGCTGTTCTCTGCCAGAAAAAAGGCGACATTCTCCTGTAAGGTCAAAGAATCAAACAGCGCCCCATTTTGAAAAACAAGACTAAATTTCTTCCTGATTTCATTAAGCTCGCTTTCAGACATAAGTGAAATATTGTTATCCATAACCATGACTCTGCCCGAAGTTGGCTTTAATAATCCCAATATCAATCGCAGAATGGTACTTTTGCCGGCGCCACTGCTCCCAACCAACAACACATTTTCTCCTTTTGGGACTCTAAACGAAAGGTCTTTCAAAATGGTGCGATTGTTTAAACATAACGATACGCTGTCAAATTCTATCAATTTTCAGCTCCTAAAAAAAAGAAATAATAATTATGGTCAATATAAAATCCATCAATAACACGCCGATAGATGCAAACACCACCGTTTGGGTTGCCGCCCTTCCCATGCCTTCGGCGCCGCCTTTCAAAGTATAGCCAAAATAACTACTAACGATTCCAATCAACAAACCAAAAAAGGAGGGCTTAACAATTCCTACTATCAGGTCTTTAAGAATGGGACCTTCTTTCACGGAGATCCAGAAAAAATCAAAATCCACATCCAATAATGTTATTGCTGAAAACGAGCCAGCAATAATACCGACAGCGTCGGCAATAATGGTCAGCGGTAGCATCACTGAAAATGCGGCAAAAACACGGGGTACAATCAGCCGTTTAATCGGATCGGTTCCATAGGCTCGAAGCGCGTCAACCTGTTCCGTTAAAACCATATTGCCAATCTCGGATACGATTTTAGCGCCAATTCGTCCCGCCATCATCAAACCTGTAATCAGCGGGCCAAGTTCCCGAAGCACAGAAATCGCGACGACACGTCCCAGCATCAGCTTTGCCCCAAATGGCTCCAGTTTCTTACCGACCTCCAAGGTAAGAACAATACTGATAAAAACAGTTGCCAGAATGACTAATGGCAGCGCCTGGTTTCCCAGGATGTACATCTGTTTGAAGGTTTCGCCGCGATAGCGGAAGATTTGAGGGAAATTC
>CBFDBN010000622.1:0-2397 GCA_965603055.1 uncultured bacterium
TCCTTTTTGGAACATGCAAAACGCCATTTTCATCCTTCCAATACTTAATCGAATCAGTAACTTCTTCGAGTACCGGAGATTCATCGGGATAGCCCAAAGCCAAAACTGAATCGACCCGGTAATTTTGAGGAATATTAAATAGTGTGCGTAACTTATCTCGGTCGATAGCTCCCAGCCAACAGGAACCAACTCCATCTTCCAGGGCTGCCAGGATCATATTTTCAATTGCCGCCGCTGCATCTACCTCTCCCCCCTGGGACCTGATTTCAGTATTGATCAGGACGATCACATAAGCCGTCGGTCGCTTGCCTTCTGGTGGATTTCCCGCGGGAGCAATGTAACCCGCCCATTTTAATGATGGAAAGACTTTGTTCACCAATTCAGAATTATTGACAACAATGAACTCTAACGGCTGAAGGTTCGCTCCTGATGGCGCCAGGCGCCCGGCATTTACCAGTTTGTTTAACAGTTCTTCGGTAACTTGTTCCGGCTTGAAGCTTCGAATGGTTCTGCGTTTTAAGATTAATTCATATATGCTCAATTTTTACTCCTATTTTGGAATTAATATTGATCAAACACCGCTTTCATTTTTTTTAGTTTTGCATCACTTAAACCCTTTATATTAAAAACAATAATTCCAGTGCTCTCTTTAATTTGAAATCCAGAATTAACTGTTTTTTCAAACTCGATTTCAGTCACTTTTCGGGGGATATCCATCGACTGAATGATGGGCAGCACCGGCTTATTCGTTTTATGATAAACATATTTAGTCATTTCTGCTACCCATTGGGGTGATTTACCGCACATCGCATGATAAACCATTGGGGAAAATATATCGATGTACGGCGCTAAACGAGCCAAATCCTGCCCCACTATTTTTTTTATCGCGTCGTCAAAATCTTCATCTGTCCAGGGGATATGAAACAAGCCGATGAGAACATTTTTATTTTTTGATTTCACAAATTGCCTGACTTTTTCCGCCAGCCCAACAATTTGATCACATTTAAATTCAGTCCACAGATTCAGGTGATTATTAAGTATCCATTGATTTCGAGCCAGTTTATTGCTGATATTTCCCGGAATTGTCACCTGCTTTTCTTTGAAGAAAAGACCAATGGTTCGATCATCAAACGAAGTTTGGTACAAATTCGGATTGGGGGATTCCCAGTGGCAGGGCCAGCGGAAAAAATCCAGCCAGATCCCATCGACCGCACTGGTTGAAATGATCCGCTCAATTTTGTTCAGCACTGCCTGAAATACATTCGGATCAGTGGGATTCACACCGGCATACCATTCTTCTTTTTCAAGCAACTTGCCATCAGCTTTGATCGGTCTGCTGCCGGGATACACCTGCCACCATTTTTCTCCAACAAAAAATGAGACTTCAATAAAAATTTTGATTCCAGCCTGATGTAATTGCTTTGCCAGGTCAACATCTTCATAACCGCCAAAGATCGTATTGACTTTCCACTCCTTCAACGTTGCAGCAATTTCCGCATTGGTCTTGTCTTTAAAATAGGACGACTGCTTTGAAAAACCATAGACAGCTTTTATTTTTGATTCAGCATATTTGTGCATAATGTTTGCGTTCCAATCCTGACCTGGTAACTTTGATTGCAGAAAAAAGAATAGAATTAGAAAAAAATATAAAAAATCGTCTTTCATTCTTTATGTCCGAAATTACGGGAATAGACCAAAATATATTTAAAATTTTGCATAAAAGCAACACTAAATTAGCTCAAATATGAAAAGCTTGCCTGTCTTGTCACAGACAATATAAACCAGTCCATTTTGATCGATTGCCACGCCTTCCGCCTTTTCAACAGGTAATTTCCATGAACGGAGCATTTTACCGGAAAGATCAATTTCAAAAAGGGAATGCGATTCATGACTCACTAACAACAAACGGTTCGTGCCTGGCATAAAACAGAGTCCTGACAGATCATCTGCGAAATTTATGACGTTTGATAACACAAACTTTCCAGTTGGTGTCAATTCAAGAAGAATTCGAGGTTGTTTTTCATTGACAATAAAGATATGTTTCGTAGTCGGGTGAATGGCAATACCTTCCAATCCGTTCTGTGCCTGTTTGGACACCGGTGACTGGATTTTATCGACCAATTAGCATATTTCGGGAAATTAGCTGTAAAAAAACCGGGGTCATAATAGCCTGCGAAAGTTTTCTCTTGACATTTGCTCAATAATTTTCTATATTTTCTGAAATTTGCAGTGAACAACTCACCTGGTAATTGTGATGACATCATTAAATCAGCTCGGCTGGAATGAATCATTCGACGAGCATTTCAAACCGTTTCAAGCACAGGGCTTCAATGTCGGTCGGATTGCGGTCGAAAATCGTGATAACTACCTAATTCTAACCGGTGATCAGGAATATAA
>CBFDBN010000623.1:0-2397 GCA_965603055.1 uncultured bacterium
CGGCTTTTCGTTCAGCTTAATTTTGATGTTAATAATGTTTTTATTTAAATTTACCTGCCCAAATTTATCCTGGTAATCCTTGAAAATAAATCCAGCTTCCCATTGCTCCAATATTTTCAGGTACGGGTCTAAATTTGTCAACAGGTTTTGATAAGTTAATAAAGCGTCTTCTGAATTTTTGTATCTAATAATAATCCGTTTGTAGCTTCCAGAATTCTCACCTTTATAATCACCGACTACAGCGTAGGTTTCTCCTTTTAACTGCAGAATATCCCCTTCGCCGAAAGTATAGATCGGTTGTAATCCGTAATGACCACGAATCAGCAGCTCCGATCCTGAAACGAGATTTTCTTTAGGCAAAATATCAAGGATTTTCACTGGTTTTTCTTGTGGCACGAATTTTAATGTCTGTTGGGTGAGCGTTGTCATAATTGGAATCAGTTTCTCATCACCAGCAAAGCTGTTGACTAAAATAAAATAACTTCCCTTCACAATGGTGAACTGGTATTTATTGCCTGAATTCCTGGCTTTAATTTTTTTAACCGGGGTTTCCTGCCCACATTTCATGAGGTAAATGCCCAACGCTGCTTCGGGGCTTTCCATCTGGTAAATTTCCAGAACGATCTCATTCTCTCCCTGGCGATAGCCCTGCGCCAGCAATTCCTTAAATCCAAATTCATGGAATAGCTCGGCTCCGCCATTGATGTAATTAAACAGGTTACTCCCGACAAAGCGGAGCGTCTTACCTGACGTAATCCATCCTGGAGCAAAATTATCATCAGGAAGGATGATACCAGCGTGACAATCCTCTGATAAACAAAGGATTGTTATTATCAGAATAATTTTCATTTTCATAGCTGAGAAGTCTCTATGTTTATTTCAAATATTATATAGGATTGTTGGAGAATTGGAGTGTTGGAATTTTATTGAATTCATCTTTCCATTACTCTAATACTCCTGTATCAATTTCTAATAGGTAATACTACTTTGTCAGAATATTCAAAATTGATAAAAAATGAACCTGTCATTTCGACGAACGAAGTAAGGAGAAATCTGTACAACAAACTGAAATTCTTATGTCACTAAGTATGGTGGATTAACAGATTCCTCCCTTCGGTCGGAATGACATTTAATATTTTAATCCGACTAAGTAGCAGTAATTGTTGAAAAAGTTTAAAAATAAATTCGAGCAAAACGTTAAATCTGGATATGTTCTATCTTCTCCGGATCAGCTATTCCCAATCCCAGTCGTTCTCCATAGCGGAGATATTCAGTAAAACGCGGATGTTCGTTGACATTCACTTCCATTTCTTTTCTTTTTTGCACGATGAGGTTGTGACAGACCATATCCAGCGCAAACGGATCTGTTGCAAAAAACAGCGTGTTGTACAGGTACGTAAATTGTGCATTGCCCATGGGACCGCCATCGTATTGGGCGCGGAGTCCATCGGTAATATTCAGCACTAATTTATCCCGGATAACAGGAAATGCCAGCACTTCGGTACAGACATCAAAAAACAGCGGGCGATGAAGTCGATTGGTATTACAGACCGCGCCATAACCCAGGTTTTTTGTTGCCATAGAAATCCCGTTGCCAGTATTTTTGAAAACCGGCACATTGATGATCTTTGTCAGCTTTTTGGTTAATAGCTTACCGTAATAGGAATATTTCCCATTGAAAACATGCTGGTTTAAATAAGGCTTATCTTTGGGTCCTTCGACGTCTGCCCAATAGTAAACATCCATGTCGAAATTATCGGCGCTTAAGTGCGTTCCGTCTGGTTTCAGCCATTTGCTATCATCTTTGCTTTCACCCGAGGCTGCGGATTCGTCCATGGTTTGAAGTCCCTCGATCCCAATACCAGGATATCTTTCTGACGTAAAACCAGCATCGGTGAGCATATAATCAAACCGATCCCAGATGATGATGTTCCCTTTTTTTATACCATTTTCAACCAGCCAGTCGATGATGGCATCAACCAACTCAAGCCGTGTATTGATGAGACCTGGACCAACTGGATTCACTTTAATGCCAACAATATCGTCTTTTTCAAAAAAATGCTTAAAACTTTTTTTGAGATTTTGATCGGTTAATTTTTGAATTCCGGATTGAAACATTTGCTTGACAATCGGGGAATCAACTTTTTCTTCGGTCATTGCCTGGGGATTATGAATTTCTACAACTTTCCCGGGGAAGGCGCCAGGCAAAGAGTACTTTGTTTTAGGGACTTTTAAAACATCGTCAATGTTGGTTTTCGGTCGTACTGGTTTTTTTTGTTTTTGAGCATCCTGTGCCCAAAGCGTGGGTGTTCCCAGGACTAATCCAGCACTGGCAGCGCTGCTGACTTTTAAAAAATTTCGGCGATTGACTTTAAATGAATTATTCATAGATTGGTA
>CBFDBN010000624.1:0-2397 GCA_965603055.1 uncultured bacterium
AAGCGGGTCGCAACAAGCAAGAGTGCTACCAAAACATACGGAATCCAGGCAAATGTCGTGGACATCTTCTTATCAGTCAACTCATCCAATTTGATCTCGATTTTCCCAACCCATTCAGGTTGCCATTCGTTGGCTGGGGCGAAATGCCAGCTATCTTTGGGAATTAAAAATCGTTTTCTGGCTGCAAAAGTCACGATGGCTAATCCGATTAACGCTCCTAACAGCGAAGGAAATTCAGGTCCCAGGAAAATTCCTGTCAGCGTGTACGGAACGGTGAACGCTAATCCACCGAAAATTGCAAACGGTGCAATGGAAAGTCCTTCAGTCCAGGATTTATTTCTGCCAAAGAAACGGGTCATCATCATTACCATCAGCAGTGGAATCAGTGTGCCAGTAATGCCATGCAAAACTGCCGATTCCGCGGCAATAATTCTCAAATAATTCTCGAAATCCAGTCCGACAGCCGATAGTTGGGCAGTCAATTCAGGATTCTCCAATCCGCCTTTGACACCGACCAGAATTGGCGTTCCGACTGCGCCAAACGTAACAGGCGTGCTTTGAATCATCATGCCGATCATCACCGCAGCCATGGCAGGGAAACCGAGAGCGACCATCAACGGCGCTGCAATCGCAGCAGGCGTCCCAAATCCTGATGCCCCTTCGATAAATGCACCAAACAGCCAGGCGATAATGACCACCTGAACCCTGCGATCATTGCTGATTTTAGAAAATCCTGAACGGATCGCGGTAATTCCGCCAGAATGTTTTAATGTATTGAGCAGTAAAATGGCGCCAAAAATGATGTAGAGAATATCAAATGTAATAAACAGTCCCTGGATCGTCGAAGCAATGACATGAGTAAAGGACACCTGCCATGCTGTAATTGAGATGAAAAAAGCAGCGATATAAACAATCGGCATCGCCCATTTCGCAGGCAAACGGAATCCAACTAATAGAACAGCAGCGAGAAGAATAGGAGTGGCGGCGAGAAAGGCCTGGAGAAATAAGGGCACTTATTGACCTCTGTGATTTTTATGGTGATTCTTGATACTGGATGCTTGATTGATTTATCGGCAAAGCGCCTGGAGCATGGCGCATAGCGAAAACCTTAAACAATGCTCTGTGCTCCATGCGCTATGCTCTTGTACAGCGCCTCCCGCATTAATTCTCCGCTAATATGCCTTCGATAGCTTACCGTCGAGCGAATATCTGTAATCGGCGTCACTTCTTTCATAATCGACTGGCGTGCTTCTTCAATCAGCTTTTCATTTAAAATTTGTTTGTTCAAAATAGCTTCTGTATTGGTTGCTCTTTTTATTTGTGGCGAAACACTGCCTGTTGAGATTCGGATTTCTTCTATTTTTCCAGCCTTAATCCATCCCAGAACTGCCAGCGAAACTTTGCTGATCGCCAGTGCCTTTCGCTGTCCCACTTTTCGGAAATACCAGAATTGATCTTCTTCCCTGGGCAAGGGAATAGAAATAAATCCAATATAGCGATTCTTTTTCAAACTGGTTTCGCCAGGATTTAGCATCACTTGATCTATTTTCAATTTTTCAAACTCCCCATCATTTCGCGGTCCAATCCAAATTTCTGCATCCAACACATTCAGCACGGGCAAACTGTCACCCGCAGGGGAAGCATTGGAGATATTTCCACCGAGTGTGGCTCGATTCTGAATTTGAGCCGAACCGATCTGGCGGCAGGCTTCGACCAGAATTGGAAGCTTTTGTTGAATCGTTTGATTTGAGATGATTTCTGACAAAGGCAAAGCTGATCCAATTGAAGCATGTCCTTCGGTAATTTTAAGTGTCTGAGATAATTCTTTAATCGAGCTTAAATCTAACAGATCACTGGCAGATATCCACTTATCTTCTTGAACCATAAGATCGGTAGCGCCTGCGAGGTAAGTCAATTCCGTTTTATTTTCTCGAATAATTTTGTCCAGTTCATTCAAAGTATTAGGACGATAAATGACTTCCATTTTATCGGACTCCAAAAGCATTTTGCCAATCTTTTCTAATTTGCTGAATAAGCTCTGCCTGTTGAGATAAATCATGAACAGCTTCGATAATTTTTTCATAGCCAGTGCAGCGACACAGGTTTCCAGCTAACGCCCATTTGATTTGTTCGGGCAATTTCTGCCCCGAAGATTCTGCTAAAAAGGCTGCTGTTGACATGACAAATCCCGACATACAAAATCCACACTGCACCGCTCCGTGTTCGACGTAAGCTTTTTCAATCGAATTGAATGACTTCCACTGCTGCAATCCTTCGATGGTCACGATTTGGCTGCCAGGGAGTTGTAATGCTGGAATCAAGCAAGAATTAACTCGCTTCCCATTCATCAGCACGGTACAGGCGCCGCATTCACCCTTGCCGCAGCCTTCTTTGGTG
>CBFDBN010000625.1:0-2387 GCA_965603055.1 uncultured bacterium
GGAATGGTTTCGCCATGAATCTGTTTGGCTTCCTCTGCCGCAAATTTAAATGTCTCCACGCCACGCCCCACCTCGCCATAAGCATATTTCCAGGCTTTGCCGGATTCGCTGGCAATGATTGTCGCGATTTCTTCCTGGTGTTTTTGAATCAGATCTGAGGTCTTTTCTAAGATTTTGCTGCGCTGGTGAGCCGGCATGTTGGAAATGATTTCAAAGGCTTGTTGAGCACTTTCAATAGCAGCATTCACATCTTCTTTGGTCGCTTTGGGAATTGTACCCAAGACTTCTTGATTATAAGGATTGATGACATCAATTGTTTCTTTACCAGCAAACCATTTGCCGTTGATCAACATTTTGTATTGTTTGGGCATAACTGAATTCCTCTTTGTGCCTGAACAAAATTTTGTCAGATTTTTAACTAGTGAATTAATGGAAAAATCAGGGATCAAGGTAATGGCGTGGCGGTTATTGAAAAAATCACTTCATTACTCCAAAACTCCAATCATTCTTCCATTTTAATTCAGACTAATTCAAGTCAGGAAATTAAAAAATTTCACCACCGTACAACCGTTTGAAAAACTCTGTTACCGGCAAAACATCCACACCATCGAAATGATAAGCTCGTTTGCCCATGTTGACGCCGATCATTTTGTCCACCTGAATCTGGTCAGATTCTTTCAGGGATCGCATTGGTCCTTCCCATTTGTGATCCCAGGTTTCGGCCAGTTTAACTTCGATGCAAACAACATGGGCTTTTGAAGTGAATTGCCGTTTTTTTGTTTCAATCACAAAATCAATTTCTATTCCGCTGGCAGCTCGATAAAAAGCTATCGTTCGATTCTTGTTCTTGGTGTGATTATATATTCTCAACTCATGATAAACTAAAGTTTCGAGAGCTGTCCCTTTCCATACACGATCCAACGGATCAAACAGCAAACCGGCAGCGGCTCTGGCAACACCGGGATCGAACCAGTAAAATTTGGGATGGCTTCGCTCCCGGATTTTAGCCTGGGGTCGATAAGCAGGAAGGAATTGTCCTAGCAGGGTATCTTCCAAAATTGAAAAATAGACGACTACACTACTGCGAGGGACTGCTGTCTCTCGGGCGATGTTTTGGGCATTTATTAATTGGCCGTTTATTTGTCCCGCAATGTTCAGAAAACGTAAAAATGGAGGCAAGCTCCGCACAATACCTTCTTCTTTTATTTCCTCTTTGATATAGGTATTGACATAAGAGCTGAGAATGTCTGCCGCATTATTTTGGTCCAATTGCACCCAGGGCAACAATCCCCATTGTAATGAAAAATCCAGATTGAATAAATTGCCCATCTCTTGCCAGGAAAAGCTGTCTAATTCACGAGTGACAGCTCGTCCTCCCAGCAGATTTGTTCCCTTGCGACGTAGCTTTCGTGCCGAGGAACCACATAAAGCGAACCGCCATTTTTTAGCTTCTATCAAACGATGAACTTCATCGAGCAAGTCGGGAATTTTTTGAATCTCATCGATGACAATCCATGAGTCTGCTGGAAGAGTACCCACCATAGCCTCTAATTTGCCTGGGGAATGCGATAGCTCAAGATACAACGAGGAATCCAGCAGGTCAAAGTAGCGGGCATTAACAAAATTTTTTTTGAGCCAGGTGCTTTTGCCAACACCACGAGGACCAAAAAGAAAAAATGATCGATCGGGTACTTGAAGTAATCGTGATATATGAATTTTTTTCATGGTACAAAATAACAATTATTTTGTTAAAATGCAATGCAAATTTACAAGACTATTGTTAAAATGCAATGCAAATTCACAAGACAGTTGTGAAAATGCATTTATTAAATAATATTCACAAACCGATCATAAGCCGCATCCCATTTATTCGTGTCCTGCGGTTCATATTTTTCCAGCTCAAAAGAATTGGCAATGATTTTTCGGATTTCTGTATGTGACTTAACAATTCCCAATCCCATGGCCTGAACCATAATATTTCCAATCACCGTGGCTTCCACCGGTCCCGCCACAACCGGGATACCGGTCGCATCGGCAGTGAATTGGCTGAGCAGCTTATTCTGGGTGCCACCACCGATGATATGAATGCGATTGATCGGATGCGGATACACTTGTTTGAGCTGATCGAAAATGTAGCGATATTTCAAAGCCAGTCCCTCTAAAATACTTCGAGTCATTTCAGCCGGTTGTTCGGGAACGGATTGCCTGGTCTCACGACAATACTCACGGATTGCCCCAGGCATATATGGTGGATTGAGAAATCCCGGGTGATCGGGATCGATAACAGCGAGGAACGGTTTTGCCCCGGCTGCCATTTTGGTCATTTCATCGTAACTTAATTCACTCTCGACTGACCATGCCTTGCGACACTGTTGAATGGGCCAGAG
>CBFDBN010000626.1:0-2371 GCA_965603055.1 uncultured bacterium
CGGTTCTATTTTCAAGTGTTGATGGAGGTTGGTGGGATAAATTTAAATTATGATTGGATAATAATTAGAGTCTGTCTGGAAACCGTAACATAAGCTTCCAGCTTGTGAGTTAAGTTCATGATTTTCAAAACAAACAGGATGCTTGCGTTACGGAAAACAACCCTTTTCAGACAGACACTGGTTAGAGTCTTTTTGGAAATTTGAAAAATACCTTCCGGACAAGAATTTTATTGTTTAGCTATTAGTCATTCGAGGTCACCATGAAAAAATCAATCTATCTATTAATACTACTATCAGCCTTTCTTCTCAATTGCCGCTCAAAAAAAACCGATCAAAAATTCGCCGATTTTGGGACTGAAAGCATCCCCAATCCGCCGACAAAGCTGGTCGCATTGATAGAGGGGAATGTTGGATTCCTTTCATGGAATGATAATTCTAGCAATGAAGAGGGATTTATTATTAAAAGGAATCTGCCAAATGATACAACGGCATTTATCGAAATTGGTAGAGTTCCGATGGATACCACAAAATTTATTGCTTTGCCCCTGCCGCGAAAAGAGTATATTTTTCAGGTGTTAGCTTTTAATAAAATTGGGGAATCGGCGCCAGCACAGGTCACTGCCAAGCGTATCAGGGTGACTTTTCCAGGGGTGACCGATTTAGAAGCCACGCCAGGATATAAATCTGTCCTGTTAACCTGGAAGAATTTTAATGAAGATGAGGATGGTTTTGTGATACATCGGGATGGTAGATTAATTGCAGATGTCAATCAGTTACCTCCCAATACAAGACATTTTTTAGACGAAAACCTCAAACCGGGATTTCTTTATACATACCTGGTTTATGTGTCAAAACGGGGAAGAATTAGTCGACCATCGAAAGTGATGCGTGCCAGCCCATTCTCAATCATTTCAACGGCTCAGCACAACTGTGGCTTATCAGTCGATAATCTTGGCGGAGGCGCCGGGGGATGGTGCAAATTTAAAACTGCCGGCTCAGATCGACTTTATGATGGACATTTCCAGTTATGGACCGGCGGCAATGCTGTCCATGATGGAGACGACGGTGATTTCTCCAGTATGACATCAATCGTGCTCAATACCGCATCGGATAATCGATACGAATATACTTCAGCATCCAGCGGATCACTTGACCCAGTGATCTTTAAATGTAAAACAGAAAATATTGTTATCCATCAGCACAGTTATCAGAAAAACGATAAAAATTGGGTACTGATCGATTGGGAGATTTATAATAATGAGAATAAGGACCGGAATATTAAATTAGCGCTATTTCTGGATGTCGACGCCGGCGGTGATTTTGCCAGGCGAGATTATGGCGGCTTTGACCGAACAAAAAACCTGGTTTACATTAAAAGCGAAAATGGAGATCTGTTTGTGGGAATGGCGATTGTTTCTCATGAATCTTACTTTGACAGTTTCCAGGTTTGTCATTTTTTCGATTCTCGAACCCCGGACAATTCAAACTATTATCATAATGGCGAACGAGCCAGAAAATATCTGTTAAAAAGTCGATATAACACTGGTATGCTGCATGGAAAAGTAGGTGACGAGCCGACCGATCTGACAATGACTTTAATCAGTAATTTGGGAACAATTGCTTCTGGCAGTAACAAAAAAATCTATTATGTTCTCTCGGCAGGGAAGACGCTACAAGAAATTACCAGTGCAATTGATGAAGCTAAAAATTTTGTAAATGAGCTTGTGCCACAGACAGCCGAATAATAACAACTGTGGGACAAATTGCCAATTTGTCCTACATGAAATACACCTTTACAAGGAGAAGCGGAGCAAGCGGAATTTAAACGGAGTTTTCTAACCGTCAAACAATCCATCCAAAAAAATCTCCGAGAATCTCTGTTTACTCCGTTGCTCCTTGTAAGCTTTTTTTTGTATTTTTTCGATACAAATCTTGAAATTTCGAAACAGCAAAAAAAACTTAATAGCTATATGAAAATCTTTAACCTCAAAAGACTACCTATTTTTATTTTTCTCGTGTTAGCCAGCTATATCAATTCCTATTCCCAGCAATGGATACCTTATTCAACCGCTGATGGATTGTCAAACAATGAAATCACCGCGATTGTAGAAGATGATCATAACAAAATTTGGGTGGGTACCTTTGAAGGATTAAATCGATTTGATGGACGGCACTGGACCAGTTACAGCCGGGCAAAAGGCGATCCGCTTGTCGATGATTTTGTCACGACAATGATGAAAGATTCCGAGGGCAAGTTATGGATCGGCACCGGGGGAGGATTGATAATCATCGATCCGGGGAAAGACATGAAAAACCCGGCAAATTGGCATAATTACGATCATTTTAATACCCAGGGTGGGCTGCACGACAC
>CBFDBN010000627.1:0-2369 GCA_965603055.1 uncultured bacterium
GTATTGCTTTGGAATAATCCAGGCGATCAATGGATAAAATAACTTTCTGATCCCGTACCTGTTTCTTGACTTTTTTTATTTCATTTATGACCGATGTTTCCTGAGCGCCATTGGCAAACGTTTGATAATCGATTCCCATGGGAAACGAATCAATTTTAATCGCTCGATCTTCAAACAATATTTTTCCCAGGGTGCTTTCCAAACCAAGCAAGCGTGTCAATGAGCTGAGAAAATGACGAACATAATCGTAAGTATGAAATCCAACCAGATCGGCGCCCAGCAAACCATTTAAAATTTCATAGCGCCAGGGCAATGTTCGAAACATTTCAAACGATGGAAATGGAATATGAAGAAAAAATCCAATGGTCGTCTCGGGCAATTTTTCCCTGATGAGCCAGGGAAGCAACATCAATTGATAATCATGAATCCAGACAATGTCATCCGATCGGGCGATTTTTAAAACTTCATCACAAAAAATTTTGTTCACGTGGCGATAGGCTTCCCATAAATGGTTGTCATAAAGCGCATATTGAGTAAAATAGTGGAACAATGGCCAGATGGTTTTATTGCTGAAACCTTCATAATATTTTTCAATTTGATATTTGCTGAGAAAAACCGGAAACATATTATCATTTTTTAATTTGGTGGTGATTACCTGTTTTTCATCTGCATTCTGGGGAATAATTCCCGGCCAGCCGATCCATACGCTTTCATAAGTCTGGTATAACGAAGACAATCCCGTTGCCAATCCGCCAGCACTGGGAACAAAATCTAAAATTCCCTTCTTTTTGGTAACACTTATCGGCAGTCTATTTGAAACAATTAATATACGACGCATCGTGATTTATCTCAAATTATTTAATAAATAACAAAATCATTTATTAATGATAGCAAAAATATTTGATAATTGCAATCTTTTAATCGAGGAAGTTTTGAATAATTAATTACATAAATAGAGAAATCCCACAGAGATTAAAATTTCATTTCAGTGGGACGTCTAATTGTGTGAGAGAATTTTTTTTAAATTTAAGATTTATAGTTATTTTTGCACCCGCTGAATTTTTTTGTTCAAATCCTTCAACAGCGTGCTATCATTTCTGGCGGCTTCCAGCCGTTTATGATTCACAATTGAAGAATCCTGCTTAAATAGAAATGCATTGGCATCGATAAAAGATCGCATCAATTCCCGATCCACCAATGTATGATATTCATAAATCCGATTTCTTCGATTCATCGGGCTCATTTCAATTAGAACGCCAAACGCATTGAACTCATTTCGAGGCGAGACGATCTTGCGGCTCACAAATCCTTTTCTGGTCATCCCTCCCAGCAGTTGATTCAATTCCAGCATCATTATATTCAAAGTCGTATCGAGACAGGAATAAATGGTTGTATCCTGAACATCCTCTTTTGTCCACAATATTTCTAAAACGTCCAATTCAGCACGGGTGGGAATGACATAATTTCGAAACGGAAGCGGTTTTAAAATTTTTTTCTGGGGATTAATCGGCGTTACCGGGACAAGTATTGGCGTAGACTCTCGCTGCAAGGGATAATCATACCGATCGGGTGGTTTATTTATGGCATCATAATTCGTCATATCTTCGGGACGAGAAGCTTTGTATTGACGGCTAATATCAAAGTGGAAGCTTTTTTTATCCTCAGTCATCCGGGGTAATTGCGGCATTGTAGGCATTAACAACGGTGTTTTTTTCTTCAATACAATTGAGGCTTGAGTGGTATCGATTAATGTTGTATCGGGGCGAGTTTTAGTCGAGTCTATGGTTTGACTAAATAAGGCACTGACAATTAAAGTAGAGAAAATGAACATGGGCAAAATTTTTGTCATTTTAGACCTCAATGAGATTCATGTTTTGAACAACTATTTCCTGATTTGTTCAATTAGCGTTCAGCAGTCAGCCTTCAGCTTCAAAGCTGATGGCTAATTTAAATTGTAAAAATAGTCTAATATTTTTATGAATCTTTTAGCTCAAAGTTTCATCTAAATTCTAAAAAAGAAAAAAATCAGAATGTATAAGTATTTGAAAATTGTGAGAGGATAAATTATGGAAATGGAAGTTGTGTTTCCTGGTGGCAGGAAAGTTGATGCGGTTTATAATGGTTTTACAATAAAAACAGACCAACCGACACGGGGGGGTGGAGAGAATTCTGCCCCGGCTCCTTTTGATCTCTTTTTAGCATCAATTGGAACATGTGCTGGAATTTACGTTCTTGGTTTCTGCCAGCAAAGAGGAATTTCCACTGATGGCGTAAAAATTGTACAAAGAATGGAATTCGATCCTATCAAAAGAGGGCTTGGCGGTATTACACTTGAGATTCAAGTCCCACCCGAATTTCCGGAGCAATAT
>CBFDBN010000628.1:0-2368 GCA_965603055.1 uncultured bacterium
TCAGTGCAAATATTACCCAAAAATAGATTAATTTTTTCATCTTTTCTCCTTTTCGGCATATTAGCTTTGGGTATCGATGAATCCAACTGAAAACTGATCGCTGGCATCATCGCATTTTGCGTGCCTGCCGCTTCGCTTTCGGTAAATATTGAATAATATAACTCTGATCAGGATTCAGCTCCAGCGATTTTTCCCAGGCTTGCACCACATCTTTCCACCGATTAAGCGTCCAATAAGCGATTCCCAGGTTGTAATAAGCCGCGGCATAATCTGGGATGATTTCGATCGCTTTTTTATAATCCTGAATCGCCTGTTGATACTTGCCCAGCTTATCGTAGCTTAATCCCCGATTATTGTAAGCCAGGGCAAAGTTTGGATCCAATTCAATGGCTTTCGTATAATCCTCAATCGCTTCATTGTCTTTTCCCAATTTTCGATAGACATCCCCACGATTGAAATAAGCAGATACAAATTTTGGTTCAAGCTGGATGGCTTGATTAAAATCTAATAAAGCTTCTTCATACCTTCCCAGGTTTTTATAGCTCATGCCACGATTGTTATAGGCAAGCGTATATTTTGATTCAAGCTGAATTGCCCTGGAAAAATCCTGAATCGCTTCCTGGTGCTTCCCCCGCTTTTGATAGATATTGCCCCGATTGATATATGCCGGCGCAAATTCAGGATTGAACTGGATGGCGCCGGAAAAATCTTGAAAAGCTTCTTGTTCTTTCCCCAACGCCTGGTAAGCATCGCCACGATTGTTATAAGAGGCTGCATGTTGGGGACTCAGTTCAATCGATTTGGTATAATATTCAATTCTCAAATCCTCATCTGTTTCCGCATAGCCTTTATCAAACCATTCCATAGCGGTTAATCCATCAATTGAAGGGTCGTTGAGATTTTGCGATGGTTTTTTCAGATCAAATTCTTTGGTTTTAAGCTTTTTGTTTAAATCCCTGGAATGTTCAACTTTGTCCCAGAAATCTCCCTTTCGCCGGGCATTTAATTTTTTTTCCAATTTGTTGATGACCATTGCTGAGAATACTTTAATATCATCAATCGTTTCTGCTTCGTGCTGCGTTTTCAATTTCTCAATGATCACTCCTGGCTGGGCATAAATTCCATAAGGTCCCCGCTGAAATGGTCGATAACCTGATTCAGATTTTTGAACATCGATTTCATCCAGCATTCTGTCAATGGCAAGCCAGCATCGCTTCCTTTCATGTTTATCATTTATTGCTGACAATAAATCAATCATCTCCAAAAGATGCCTGGTTTTCTCTTTGCTGAACCTTTCGTTTGCCTGCATAGCGGGAAGCATCATGGAGACTTTCTGCTTAAATACCCATTTGCCATGCACTTCTCCCTTATTAAACTCTTCTTTTTTAATTTCATCCAGCGTATCATTTTCAACTTTTACTTTCTCACTAACAGCTTCGTTCTCAAAAAATTCCTCAATTCGTTGCTGCGTTTTCACCAATGTTCGAAATTTGAACTCTCTTGCCGAAATTGTCAGACGATTGTTGTTAGTCTTTTCAGCATGATCAAACAGAAGATTATCTATTCCCGATGTTTTATCGACCTGTTTCTCCAACTTCTCAACATCATAAATGGGTGAGACAACAATTTCATCCTCACACAAACTATCCATTTCCGAAACGATTCCAGCGACCTTCTGTTCGGTCAATTCAAATTTTTTCGATTGTGATTCTTTTGCCAGATCAGTTAATAAAACTAAAGCATCACCCTCTTGAACCATTTTCTTTTGGGAAGCACACGCCAATAAAAATAAAAGCAGTATTAATATTTTTGTCTTCATTGGTGAACCTCATTTCTTGAATTCCAAAATCCAAGCTCCAAATTCCAGCTCTCAAATTCCAAACGACTTCATTTAATCCACGATGAATGGAATTTAAGATTTGAATATTGGAATTTAATTGGAATTTGGATTTTGGAATTTTTTTTCATCAATTCTAAATTCGAACAAATTACACTCAGTTACTCCTTTTATCCACAAACTCCCCAGCAAAATCAATCACACAGATCACCTCAAAAGTTTTATGATATCCACAAGCCACACCTACAAATCGATACTTTGAATTAAAAATATTATCTCGATGCCCCCGACCGGGAACGCCATCATCAATAATCAGTCCCATTACAATATCGCGAGCCTTATCCCTGCCATAAGATATATTCTCGCCAACGGTCCAGCGCCAACTGCCATAGCGATTCACTCGATCGCCAGGCTGACTGCGGTCCGAGCCGCGGTGTCCCAAAGTTCCTTTCTTTCCCTGGTCTTTGACGTGATCCATTGCCGCCCGGGACATGCCCTTAGAATATTTCAGAGGCGAAACTGGCTTGGTCG
>CBFDBN010000629.1:0-2360 GCA_965603055.1 uncultured bacterium
ATTCGTTCGTTATTGATTTTAAATTGTTATCTTCATTGGGGCAAATTATATGGTTTGGTTTCGCTGGCGGTGCTGTTGAAACTGATATAACCAGGAGACTTTCAGTTGCCTACAATCAAAGCCTTGGTGTCAGAACATTTTATCTCCATAGTGTTCCCAGGGATATAATGGCAGCATCGATCAAAATATTGGTGGGCTATTTAATCCAGAAAAAAATCAAGCCATTTATTTATGACAGAATTCCGTTGTCAGAAGCAGCCAGGGCACATCAATTAATCGAGAGTGGAGCGACGATGGGGAAGATTGTTTTGAAACCTCAACTGGATTAAAATCCAAATCCCAATATTCAATTATCCAAAACGATTACCAAACCTTGAAGGTTTGGTAATCGTTCTTCGATATTACTTCTGCAAAAACATCTTCTTTGAGGCACTAAATCCATCAGCTTCAAGTCGATACACATAAAGTCCACTTGGTTGACCGTGGACATTCCATATCACACTGTGCAAGCCTTTTGTTTGATATCCATCCACCAAAACCGCGACGACCTGACCGAGTGTATTATAAACCGTGATCCTGACATGGCTATCATTCGCCAAAGAATAGTTAATCGTTGTGATTGGATTGAATGGATTGGGCTGGTTCTGGGCTAAGGAGAACTCCTGTGGCACTGTTGCAAGCGCAGTTTCATTTTCCGCCCCAGTTTGCAATGCAACGGGATGAGATTGTGACCTGATCCCATGCAAAGGTAACTCATTTTCCAAATAAGCCAGGGTTGCGGCGATTTCAGCGACATAACTTGATTCAACCTGGGCAATTGCAAGCGCAAAGAGATCAGCCACTGCTTTTGAAGGCACGTTGATATCCAGACCTTTAATTGCTTTCACATATAGCTCAGCTAATTCCGCTCCATAAACGGACAGGCGTCGAATTATCTCTGGCTCTTTCTTTGTGAAGATATAGCCGTAATAACTGATAAATTCCTTAAAAGCTTTCTCTGCGCCAACGATGGTCGCGGTTGCTATCACAAAATTTAAGTCGAATTCCTGGGCAAAATCAGCAGCATAAGCCGCAACTAGCAGCAGGGGAACAGCAGGAGAACGGAATTGTGCTGCCCGCAAAATCTTTTTTCCAATCTTTGAATCCTCATTTCGCCTAACCAGAATATCGACTGCGACTTCGACCACCCCATGTGCGACCAATGGAGCAAATTCGGCTGCAATCTCTTTTGCTCGCACCGAATCAATATTATTATCCAGCAGGACTTGTTCGATGGAATCTTGGAATGCTGGTGCTAACGCATTAACCTGTGCTGTGACATAACCGATTCCTGGCGTGGTGCGACCATCATGGTGAGCGGTAAAATCCGCGCCCCAGACATCATTGTGACTGCTAAAGCCATAAGCAAAGGCTTTCAGACCTTTTGTCTTCGCATGGCTCACAACTTTATCGAACTGTTCATGGGTTTGTAACCGCAAATAATTGAAATAAGGTGAGCCAGAAAATGGGTTGAACATGTCGGGAGCCATCGAACCGTACGTTTCCTGCCAGTTCAAATAGCCCCAGCTTTTGCCCAGTTGATCTGCATAGTAAGCATGTGTTGCGGGTCCCCAGGCGAAAATGTACGTTGGGATTAGCAGGGATAAAACAAAACAAACGGAAAGATATGTTTTTTTTCTCATGGTAAAACCTCCTGTTTAGAATGGAGTGTTGGAAAATTGGAGTAATGGATTAATGCTAAAAAACTCCATATTTGAGCTTAGATTAAAAAAATTTACCTAAAACCACCACCCCTGAACATCCAGATTCGTCAATCCCGCTTCCTTTGCCCATTTCACCGCATCTTCATATTCTTGCTTTTTCAATCTGCGGGAAAGTTCAGGGTAATCAAACGCCTTGAACATGGGTCGATACTGGGACATAATATTGACATAAGTATCCTTGGGAAGGTTTTCTGCAATCCATTCGATGATCTGCTTCGTTCCACTGATTCGATTTGGCATGACCAGATGACGAATCATCAATCCTCGATACATGAGTCCATCTCTAGCAGGTTTTGACACGCCAACCTGTCGGTGCATTTCCAGCAGCGCAGCCTTTGTGATTTCAGGGTAGGTTTCAGCTTCGGATGAAAATTTCGCTGCCATTTTACCGTCCCAATATTTGAAATCTGGCAGGTAAAGATCAACCACGCCATCGAACATTTTTAAAATTTCCAGCCGTTCCCAGCCGCAGGTGTTGTAGACCAGTGGTAATCGCAATCCCTTCGTTGCTGCAATATCAAGTGCCAGTAGAATATGCGGCGAGTAATGCGTGGGAGTCACAATATTGATGTTGTGACAGTCTCTTTTTTGGAGTGC
>CBFDBN010000630.1:0-2329 GCA_965603055.1 uncultured bacterium
AAAGAGTGTAGCGCCTGCGAAATGATGTCACGAGCTTGAGCGTCGATATGATTGGTCGGCTCATCGATTGCCAGCACATCTGGTTCCAACCAAAGCGCTACTGCAATCTGTGCCCGTTTGCGTTCCCCATGCGACAGTGTATGCCAGCGATCAAGCCAATCTTCACCAACATTTAATTGGCTTTTTATCAAATGGGCGGATTTGGCGCTTGCGGCAATGAGATCGTCCAATCGATTCGGAACTTCATCAGTTCGCTGTGCACAATAAATTGAATTTTGAGGCAGGTGAATCTGTCCTTCGCTTGGCTGATAAATTCCAGTTGCCAGTTTCAATAGAGTTGTTTTACCGGTGCCATTTGCCCCAATGACTCCTGACCAGCCTGGTGCGGCATGAAAAGATACATCTTGAAACAGTACTTTTGTAGCAGTTTCGTAGGTGAAGGTGATGTGTTTAAGATTTAAGAATAGATTGCTCATAATTGGTAATTTGGTATGTTTCACTGTCGAAGATATACCTTATAAATTAAAAAAAAATTAGCAGAAAAGCAATAGTCGATTCAGATTTTAACAAAGAAAGTCATAAGATAGCAAATCTAAAATTTTCTTAGTGTCGATTTTTTAGAAAATGGTTTGATAAGATCGATGCAAACATAAGGGACAAAAAGCTTGAAAAAGATGTTAAATCAGGAAATTTGGATGAATTAGCAAAACAAGTGATATTCGTTTCATCTGTGGTTTAAAAAATTGACATTAAAAAATATAGACGTCAAACGTGAACATGTTTTCTTCTCACATCTCACGTTTGACGTTTCACTTGATAGTAATTATTTATTTTTTTTTAGATTCTTAAAATCAAGATATTCTTCGGGATTCTGAGGTTTTTCATCTTTTCTGATCTCGAAATGAAGATGTGGTCCCGTAGCTTTTCCAGTTTCTCCCACATAAGCAATAACTTCTCCAGATTTCACCTGCTGACCCTGTTGAACCAAAAGTGAATCGCAATGAGAATAAAAAGTCTGGTAGCCATTATCGTGCTGCAATAAAATATGCTTGCCCGGACCTTCCTTCTCGGCTGCAATTTCGACCTTTCCATCAGCAGCAGCGTAAATCTCTGTCCCTTTAGGTGCTGCGATATCGATGCCATTGTGATGCATAATTTTTTGTGTATAGGGATTTTTTATATTTCCATAAGGAGCAGAGACCCTGCCTTTTTTTAAAGGCATTGTAAAATCAGCATTTTCCTTTTGCAGAGGATTTGAATTATTGATGGTAATGTGGTTTTCAGCAGCGATTAATTGAGCGGTTGCTATAGATTGGTTGGCTCGGTCATCTAAAGCACTTTCCGCCATCGGCAGAAAAAGTATTCCAAGAACAAATAGTGTCCCAAATAAAATCAGCGATTGATATTTTCCGTTCATCGTTTTTCCTTTCAAATTATTGATTCGATACATTAGATTGTTTCTTTGGCTGCCAAAACCGGGCAGCACATTTATCTCCTCGGCGCCAAAAAGATTCAATTTTAAGATAGTCATAATCCCGTTCCCATAATTGGTTGCAGAAATTCTTTTACTCGATAAGAACACACTCTCGCAGATACACTCCCGGGACAGACTGATTTTACTGTTGACATACCAGACAACAGGATTAAAATAGTATATCATTTGAAGCAAGCTTTGAATTTTTATCCAGAGATTATCCAATCTTTTGATATGACAAATTTCATGGGCGATTATTGATTCCAGGTGATTGTTATTTTCCAGATCAATAGTACTTTGAGGCAGGTAAATGATCGGCTTGATGATTCCAATGGTAAAAGGAGAGAGATATTGACCAGAGCTTACCAGCCTGACTTTTCGCCTGATCTTTGATTGGGTACACCACTCCTGTAAAATCACCAGTCCCTTTTGATTTTCAACTGTATTCGCCTTTTTTACGATAACGTGAAAACGAGTAAGTTTTTTTAGATATAAAATCAGGAAAATTGAAAATCCAATAATCCAGGTGAGAAATAAACCGGCAAAAAATAGATCGGCTTGAGATTTATTGAATACCCAGCTTTTTGAAGTACTTTCGGCTGTAATCAATTGATTGTCCCCAGAAATGCCGTGAAAAACACCCGACTCATTCGTTCCAGTTTGCTGAATTGGATTCAAGAAATCAAATATATTTACAAAGCGTTCAACGATTGGCAATTTCGTGATTAGATATCTGCCGCTATAAGGGAGCGAAAAATCAGGCGGGAGCATTAACCGGATCAGGACCAGGAACCACAACGCAAGATGCCAGCGTGGCGACCTGATTTTTAATATGGTAATAATAAGCCAGACGAT
>CBFDBN010000631.1:0-2316 GCA_965603055.1 uncultured bacterium
ATCCCTATTGAAGTCAAGTGGACGGATTCACCTCTACCGAAACACGCCCGGCATATTGAGACATTTATCAAATTACACCCGGAAAATGCGAAAGAGGGCTATGTCGTTTGCAGGATTCCAAAAGCACAACAACTGAGCGAAAAAGTAATTGCCATACCTTTTGAAGAATTATGAAATTTTGTAACAGTTCACCGGTATCTGAAATCAGTCATTTGTGAACCAAATGACCGCTTAATTCCAAATCTATTACGTATACTTCTTCGGATAATCAAAAAATTTAAAAATCCCCTTCCCTTTCCCAACATCCTGCCATGACTGAATATCAAAATCCACACAAAAAATACCGCAGGTGGGGATATTATCGACCTCGTGATTCGAAAGATAATTCGCCAGTGACGTGAGATCAGGATTGTGTCCGAACAGCATCACTTCATCAAGTGAATCATCGAGATACTGAATGACATTTAGCATTGCCTCTACCCCAGAACCATAGAGTGAATCTTTGATCTCAATTTTTCCCTTGGGATAATCGATCTCTTTGGCGATGATTTTAGCTGTTCGCAGTGCTCGTTTGGCAGGGCTGGAGAGAATGAGATCAGGATTTGCCTTATGTTGTTCTTTTAACCGCTTTCCCATGAAAGGAGCGTCTCGTTTGCCACGCTTGTTGAGTGGTCGGTCAATATCTGCCAGATCGGGCTCGTTCCAGCTTGATTTGGCGTGTCGGATAAGATAGAGTCGTTTCATTGTGTTATTTCATCCTTGTTTTTTAGCAGTTAAATATCAAATATTTTTGAACACTTGATAATACAAATTATTTTTCATTTTGTCAATAAAAACAATTACAACCTTGTACTCAGATCACCTTTCATTGATCAACTATGAATAATTTGAAATAAAAAGAACTTGACAATTACTTAAAAAAACATTATATTAGCCATTTAAATTATTTTTGTTGAATGGGTAAACTTAAAACCTGAAAAATTTGCCTCTATTTTTTAAAATTATTATCATCGGTTTTATCGTGACCTGCATCAACAATATTGTTAAAAAAATGACCATATTATAACATAAAATTTTTACATTTAATTAGTGTCTGTTCGGAAATCGTAATATAAGCTTCCAGCTTGTCAGTTAAGTTCATAATTTTCAAGACAAGCAGGATGCTTGCGTTACGGAAAACAGTCCTTTTCAGACAGACACTAACTAACTACCCGAGGGAAGGAAAAAAAATTAGAGGAGACGTTATATGGCGAAGTACAAGATTGCGTGGCTGCCGGGGGACGGAATTGGCAACGATGTTATGGATTGTGCAAAACTGGTGTTAGATACATTAAATTTTGATGCTGAATATATTCATGGTGATATTGGATGGGAGTTCTGGTGTTCGGAGGGCGATCCGCTTCCCCAACGCACTATTGAACTGTTAAAAACAACTGATTGTGCCCTGTTTGGTGCGATTACCTCAAAACCGAAAGAAGAAGCTACTAAAGAAATGATACCTGAATTACAGGGCAAAGGTTATGTATATTCCAGCCCGATTGTTCGATTGAGACAGGAATTTAACCTGCGAACCAACTTGCGACCCTGCAAAGCTTACCCCGGGAATCCGCTAAATTATCGTGAAGGAATTGAGTTGACTGTATTTCGTGAAAACACAGAAGATTTATACAGCGGCGTGGAATTTCACCCGGTTCCCAAACAGGTGATGGACGTGTTAAATGCCAACCACCCTAAGATGAAACGATTTGCTGAACAGCCCCTGGAAGATGTTGCCATGTCTTTAAGAATCATCACTCGCCAGGCATCCCAAAACATCATTCGTGACGCGTTTGAATATGCAAAGAAACATGGCTATAAAACAGTCACTGTGGTTGAAAAACCCAATGTGATCCGCGAGACCAGCGGTTTGATGCTTCGGGAAGCTAGAAAGATTGCAAAGGATTATCCTGCAATTGAGCTGTGGGAGACCAATATCGATGCCATGTGTATGTGGCTCATTAAAAATCCGCAGGATTACAACGTGCTGGTCACTTCAAATATGTTCGGCGATATTATTTCCGATCTCTGTGCCCAGCTCGTTGGAGGACTTGGTTTTGCATACAGTGGCAATATCGGCGATAACTATGCGGTATTTGAGCCGACCCATGGCTCTGCGCCGAAGTATGCTGGTCAGTACAAAGTGAATCCCATTGCCATGCTCTTGTCGGTTAAATTGATGTTTGATTGGCTGGGCGAACCGGAAAGCGCTGCCAAGCTGGAAAATGCGATTGCGAAAGTAATAAAAGAAGGTAAAGCTCGAACTTACGATATGGGTGG
>CBFDBN010000632.1:0-2314 GCA_965603055.1 uncultured bacterium
TGAAGCCGAACCAGCCATGACGCTGCCCAATTGCGAGCGATGCCATGAGGAGCAAAAAACGCAAACCGAAGTTGTTCGAAAACTGGTAAAGATTTCCCATAAAATTCATCTTGAGGAATTGAAGCAACGAAATCTTGAATTGAATTGCCTGGATTGTCACTGGACAGTAGCGCATGATAACGGACAGCCGCCAACCAATCGTCCCACGATGGTCGGGTGTTTTTCGCCCAGTTGTCATCCAATCGAAAATGAAACCTGTGAATTGTGCCATTTCACCGAACGGTTCTTTGCGGCTGAACAGGAGCAAGAATAGTAAACATGACCGTTTTTTTTAACGCAAAGAACGCTGAGAAGACGCAAAGGTCGCTAAGATGTTTTTATTCCGATAAGATCACTTTTCGCTTTAAAAAAGGAATCATTAAAATATGTTAAGCTCACTGGATTTTTTACTTATTCTAATCACGCTGATTTTTTTTGTTTATGGGATTTACAAAAGAACACGGCTCTGGCAGATTGGCAAACCAGAGGATCGATCGGATCATAAAAAGGAGCGATTTCAAAGGCTCTGGCGGGAGGGAATTTTACAGGTAAAAATCCTGAGAGAACGTATGCCAGGCATGATGCACTTGTTTCTATTCTGGGGATTTTTGATTCCCCTGGTGATCATTGTTTTGCTCAACTTGAGAATTGATTTGTATCTGCCCAAATGGATGGCATTGGTTATTTCAATATTTCTGGATTTATGTGGGCTTGCTGCACTGATTGGAATCATTATTGCCTTCTATCGTCGTTACATTCAAAAATTAGAACAACTGGATCGTGAATTTGAAGATGCTGTTGTATTGGGACTCCTATTTTTGATCATTCTCAGTGGACTCGTCGTTGAGGGTTTAAGACTTAGCATCGCATCCGCTGGCGCTGGCACCTGGTCTCCTATCGGCTGGTTGATGGGTATCGTTTTTCGTTTATTTGGTGGAGAAAATATTCAGGCATTAATTCATCAAATCGTGCGACGTATTCATCTGTTTGCTGTACTAGGCTTCATCACTTTTTTGCCTTATCTCAAATTAAGACACATTTTCACTTCGCCACTGAATATCTATTTTTCTTCCTTCAAGCCAAAAGGTGAGCTGACCTCGTTAGATTTAGAAAATATCGAAGAAGCCACATCTTTTGGCGTCGCCAATATTGAAGATTTTACCTGGAAGCAATTGTTGGATTTAGACGCCTGCACCAAATGTGGCAGATGCCAGGCGGTCTGTCCTGCCCATCAAAGTGAAAAGCCGCTTTCACCAAAGAAGCTCATCTTAGACCTCAAAAAGCACTGGCAGGAGCGAGGGAAAGATCTGTTAGCAAAATCAGAAAATGGCAAAGCTGCTGAAGAATTTCCAGAGAGCGAGATCATTGAAAAAATCATTTCAGAGGATACCATTTGGGCATGTACCACGTGCCGAGCCTGTATGGAAGAGTGTCCCGTGATGATCGAACACATTCAAAAGGTGATTGATTTGCGGCGATACCTGGTGCTGATGCTCAGTCAATTCCCAAAGGAAGTTCAATTAGTGCTCAAGAATCTCACCAACAATTTCAATCCCTGGGGCATTGGATTTTCTTCACGGGGCGAATGGGCAGAAGGACTGGATGTGAAAACTTTTTCAGGCGAAGATGATTCAGAAATCCTCTATTTTGTAGGCTGTGCTGGCGCATTTGATGATCGCTATAAAAAAGTGGCACAATCTTTTGTGAAAATTTTGAATGCAGCAGAAATCAAATTTGGCATCTTGGGTCCAGAAGAAAAATGCTGCGGCGATTCTGCCCGAAGGATTGGTGAGGAATATTTGTTTCAAACATTAGCTCAAGAAAATATCGCCACATTTCAGCAACTCAATGTCAAAAAAATTGTCACTACCTGTCCCCATGGCTACAATACCCTCAAACACGAATACCCAAAGTTCGGCGGAAATTTTGAGGTCATCCACGCCGTGGAATTGATCGCTGACCTGTTAAAGCAGGGTAAAATTTCATTGAACAATTTTTTCAATCAATCAATTGTCCTGCACGATTCCTGTTACCTGGGAAGATACAACAATATTTATGAGCAGCCGAGAGAAATCATCCAAACGATCTCAGGCGCCACGTTATTAGAGATGGAAAAAAATCGGGATAAAAGCTTCTGCTGCGGCGCTGGCGGTGGCAGGATGTGGTTTGAAGAAACGATTGGTAAGCGTATCAATAACATGCGAGTCGAGCAGGCATTGGAAACAAAAGCCGAGGCAGTGGGCGTCTCCTGTCCCTTCTGCCTGACCATGTTTGA
>CBFDBN010000633.1:0-2310 GCA_965603055.1 uncultured bacterium
CTGTTGCTACCGCCATAAGCCTTCATAAAAGAGCTGATGGGCACAAAAACTTGCCGGTCAAAATTTGGTCCCCCGAAAAAACCAGCGCTGCCTTGCTTTTCCATCACGCCAACGACTCTGAAATTATAACGCCCTATTTTCATTTTTTTGTTGATGGGATCCATATCTTTGAAAAGGTTGTCTTTAATATCCGAACCAATCACACAGACATACTTTTTTGACTGAACATCCAGCGCCGATAAAAATCGACCGTTGTCTGGGACCGAGGATGAGACGAAAATCTGATTATCCGTGGTTCCGATCACCGGAATTCCTTCCAACACCTTTGACCGGTATTTTACATTTCGATTGGTTCCGGTCGTCGGATTCACTGCCCGGGTAGTTTTTAATCGTCGCTCGAGCTTTTCGCTGTGCTTAAATGTCAGATTCGGTCGGTTCCGAAATTCAAAGAAATTTCCGGTGAAAATCCATGGCATTCGCGAAACATAGAGCACATCCGAGCCAATCGCAGAAATGCTCTCTTTAAAATTATTGCCCAGCCCGTTTGCCACCGTCATGGTGGTAACCACAGCAAGAATGCCGATGATGATTCCCATTGCGGTGAGAATCCCCCGAGTTTTATTCGCCTTGATCGCGGAAAGCGCGATTTTAAAAGATTCTATTTTTTCTTGAATTGCAAACATGGTATAAGCCTGTTTTATTTTTGTTGATCTTCGTTCTTGACAACCACCGGGGAATCGTTTTGCAGGGTCTGGCTGATCGCGCGAAAGCTCCCGGTCACAATTTCCTCCCCCTCAGCAAGCCCTTCCACAATTTCGATGTGGGTTTCGCTCTGAATTCCGGTTTTCACCTGTTTTGCCCTGACCTGGCTTTTTTCCACGATAAAGATTACCGGCACAAAACCATCTTTATCCGGCACGTAATTCTGTTGGGATAGACTATCGGCATGGGCTACATTACTACTATTTTTCGTCTCTTTCTTTTTCAACTGTTCCAGGGTGCGAACCGTGACGCATTGAATCGGAACACCAATGGCATTCTCCCTGGTTTCGGTAATGATATCGCTGCTGGCTGTCATGCCCGGTCGCAAATCTTCACCCGAATCGATAATCGAAATTTTGACCTCAAACTCGGTCTTTTGATCGGTTGTCCCCGCTCCGCTGATTTTGGCGCTGCTCGCAATCTCGCTGACTTCGCCGTGGAAAAGTTTATCAGGCAAGGCATCGACTTCAATCTTCGCGCTATCGCCCAATGCCACCGAAACAATATCGTTCTCATCGACATTCACCAGCGCTTCCATACCGGAGAGATTTGAAACCACCATAATCACATCTTCCTGGAATTGCGAGCCAAGCGCAATCTCGCCGACTTCCTTATTCAGCTCACTGATGGTGCCGGCCATTGGCGCATAAATTGTTGTCTTGGATAGATCGTCTCTCGCCTGTTTCAATACCGCCCTGGCTTGCTCGACCTGTTCCAATACAGATTTGTGACGCGCTTTTTCCACCTGGAACGTTGAATACACCTGGTCCAAAATCGCCTGTGATTCCAGGCTTTTCTCGAATAGTTCCCTGGTCCGAATATAATCTTTCTCAGCCTTCAGCATGTTTTCTTTTGCCAACAGCGCATTCGACTCTGACGATCGCAAGTTTGCCTCCGCGCTTTCAAACGAAGCCTGGAAACGCTCTTGATCCAGTTGAACCAGCAAATCGCCCTTATCAACCCAGTCGCCTTCTTTGATATAAAGATTGGTAATTTTCGCCGCCACATCTGCGCTGATCTTGACCTGGGTTTTTGGCTGGATTCTCCCGGTTGCCGTAACCGTCTCAACAATTTTTTGGCGCCCGACTTCCGCAGTTTGTACGACATTGCCCTCATCACCATTCTTTTTCTTTGAAATGGCGACGATTATAATTAGAATTACCAGGACTATAACTGATCCAATAATAATTTTTTTCTTTAACTTCATCCGGATGACTCCTTATGGGTGCTTAGGGACGTGAAATAAATAAATTGGATATGTAGCAATAGTTAAGTTATTAAAAATCAATCAAATTATTTTATCGATTGTCCAGGTTAATTATTTCACCGTCCTTAGATTAGCATCTTGTTAATTTATAAATTAGCTATCACTTTTGACAATACGGTTTACGACTAAAAAATTATAAATGTTACATGATTTAAAATATTTTTTTGAATTCAATACGTTTGATGATACGATTCGTAATGCTGCGAGTGCAAATCAGAAAAGTTGGTATTTTGGTGAATGTAACATCACTATTGCAAAACTGCTGAAGCAGTTACTTGTTT
>CBFDBN010000634.1:0-2296 GCA_965603055.1 uncultured bacterium
TTTGGCAAAATCGTAGAGAGAGGTCATGCAAAGCAGGTAGAGCGAGTGGTAATTGACCGAATCAAACTCCAACTGCCCGACGGTGACGGTTCGCTCGATCCAGTCATTGATCCAGTTTTCGGCTTCTTTCATTCCTTCGATAGGTGTACTGCCATCGGCGAAATTGGGTCCATCCTGCCAGGTTTGACCAAACAGGTAACGAGCAGTGCGATACTGGAGTTTGTGATTTTCCGTGAAGCCTTTATCCTCACCAAAATTGGCTACCAATTGGAATTTTGCTTTTTCAATCATTGCTGCCGGCAGTCGATCTCCAATTCGCAGCACCGCGTCCATGATCGAGTACACGTTAAACGATCCCCAATTGTTAGTGTCGTTGACCGCGTCCCACAAATATTGCAGCCCGGTTGCTCGATCAACGCCAGTAAAAATTTTCACCACGCCAAAGTATACACGGCTTCTCAGATCGTCGCCTTTCATCCAGGTCTGTCCCGCAAGCGCCGAGAGGATGACCTGTTGTCTTGCTTCGAGCTGGGTGTAATAGTCCCAATTGGTGGGATAGGTGGGTTGAGAATTTAACAGAGTTGGTATTAAGCTGATTACGAGTATCATAAAAATAAGAAAGAGTCTCATAGTTCGTCCTTGGTTGATTTTTTTAAAAGTGATTTGAATTATGAATGAAAAACAATATTTCAAATTGCAATCGCTTCAAATCCTGCCGTAATATCCGCAATAATCTGAAACTTCGATTTCACTTTACTCAATTCTTCCCCACGACGATAAATATCCTTATCCAGTCTGCCAGAAGGATCAAGCTCACTCAAAACATTCGGCTGATTGAGATTCGGATTCTCTTTGGCAAAGGGCCAGAGCCGAAATGATCCACCGGTGATTTCATCGATGAGTAGAACTTTGTTATCAACTATCCCATATTCCAGCTTAAAATCAATCAGTTGCACTTGAAATTGTGCAAAAGCTTTTTCCAGCAGTACAAATACCTTTTCATTAGTTTCTTTTATCACAGCAAATTCCTGGCTACCTTTGTCCCGAATAATATGGTCGATAAATCTATCATCAAGCATGGGATCGTGTAAAAAATCATCTTTGTAATGGAATTGAGTAATGAGCGGATCGAAGCGATCTCCTTCATTCACATTACCCCATTTTAAAATCGAGCCGGCTGCAACTCGTCGGGTTACAACTTCAAGTTCGATTTTCTGATCCAGTTTTTTAACCAGGCTGACTTTTTCTTGCGGGCTTTCGATGTAATGAGTCTCAATTCCCATTCGATTGAGATATTTAAAAATATCTCGATTGGTTTGCCAATCGAGCAACGCCTTGCCTTCGAGAATATCATGCTTGACACCATCGCCAGCCGTAATATCATCTTTAAAAACCATAAATACTGTTTTGGGATTTTCTGGATTTTCATAAATGATTTTTGTTTTTCCCTCAGCTAATTTTTTTAATTTATCAAAATTAATCATGATAGTTTTTCTCCTGATTATTTTCGATCACTAAGTTTATTTTTTTAAATTAAATAGAACGCGGATGACGCTGATAACGCGGATTTTCACGGAATAAAAAATCCGCGAAGATCAGCGTAATCCGCGTCATTAGCGTTCTATTTGCTTTGTTGGTTTTAATAAACACACTTCCTCGCCTCATCCACGAACGCTTTGATCAATTCAACGTCAGCATCAAAAAAATGATCCGAGGGAGCGATAATGTAACCACCATTAGTGCCTGCTGCTTCAAAACATCGCCGAACCTCTGCTCGGGTGGCTTCGGGGGTACAGTCTTTAAAAAAATGAAATTGATCGAATCCACCGATCATGCAGACTTTATCTCCAATTCGTTTTTTTGCTTCGGCTAAATCCACGTCAGCGCCCATGGCTGGCGGCGTAAAAGTCTCCATGGCATCGGGTTGCATGGCGGCAATATCTTCAAGAATTGGCATCATCCCTCCGCAGGTGTGATAAACGATCCGTTGTCCTGCTTCATGCGCCAGTTGAATCAAAACGCTATCATACGGTGCTACAAATTCATTGAACAATTTCGGTGAAATAACCGTTGTTGAGGCATCGCCGCCGCCGAGCTCCAAAATATCGTATTTTGCTCCCTTTAAAGATTTGACAAATGTTATTTTCCTTTTTTGAAGAATTTTTAAAAAAGCATGAACCCATTCGGGATCATCATACGCTTCCATGATAATTTTCTCTGTTCCATAAAGACAACAGGCATCCTGCCAGCAGCCCGGCTGTCCGTAAATATCGAAGCAGCAAATATGCCCCCGAAC
>CBFDBN010000635.1:0-2291 GCA_965603055.1 uncultured bacterium
ATAGCGTGTTCAGAAAAGCAATGGTCAAAGTTGATGGGAAAAAGTTAATTGTTTTTAACTCTGATATTTCTAAACCAATTGCCGTGCGTTATGCCTGGAGCAATACTGACCGGGGCACACTTTTTAATCGAGAAGGATTGCCAGCATCATCATTCAGAACAGACGATTGGGAAAAATAAAATACGCATAAAATAATCGATCATTTATTAAGGTCAGTCATCATGATTCAATCATTGCGCAATATACTCTGCATATTCGTTGTTACTGCTTCATCTATCGCAGCTCAACCAGCTCCGGAGGCAATTGTCACCGGCAAATACATGAAACCAAATTGTCCTGAATGGCTGCATAAAGCTGTTTTTTACCAGATTTATCCGCAGACATTTTATGATAGCAACGGCGATGGCATTGGTGATCTGGAGGGGATCATTCAGAAACTGGACTATGTGAAAAGTCTGGGTGTCGATGGCGTCTGGATCAATCCCTTTTTCGAATCTCCATTTCTTGATGGGGGGTACGATATATCGGATTACTGCAAAGTCGCAGCACGTTATGGAAGCAATGAAGATGCCAGGCGATTGTTTGAAGAAGCGCATCGGCGTGACCTCAAAATTCTATTCGATTTTGTGCCCAGCTACACTTCCATCGAACACCCGTGGTTTCAGGAGTCCGCCAGACAGGAAAAGAATAAATATTCTAACTGGTACATCTGGACTGACAACATCTGGATTAATCCGCCGCAAAAGTATTTTGACCTATTCATCAAAGGCTACAGCAGACGCAACGGACAGTTCATGCGAAATTTTTATTGGTGTCAGCCGGCGTTAAATTACGGCTTTGTCAGCCCCCAAGAAAAATGGCAGTTGCCCATTGATCATCCGGATGTACTGGCGATGCGCGAGGAAATGAAAAATGTGATGCGATTCTGGATGGACATGGGAGCCGATGGCTTTCGTGCCGATATGGCTGGTGCGCTGGTGAAAAATGCCCATGTTACACCAGATGATCCATCATTTAATAAGCGGGACGAAGGCACCAAGCAATTCTGGCAGGAAATTCGACAGATATTTGACACGGATTATCCCAATGCGTTTATGGTATCGGAATGGTCGTATCCGGTATCAGCATTAGAAGGTGGATTTCATGCGGATTTTTATCACTGGTTTTCAGGATATAATGACCTGCTGCAAAAAGAAAGCTGGCGCATTCTCAACGGCTATTCCGAAGGCAACGGTTTCTTTGATCGAGAGGGAAAGGGAAACATCAAGAATTTTCTTGATCAATATTTGGATCAATATCGCAAGACTAAGGACAAAGGTTATATTTGTCTGCCACTCGGTAATCACGATCTTTCACGTCTGAACATTAAGCGTTCGATGCATGAGTTGGAAATGATTTTTGCCTTTTCCTTTACCATGCCTGGCATCCCATTCATTTACTACGGCAATGAAATCGGAATGCGCCAATTGTACGATTTACCCCACGTGGAAGGCGCATACAAACCACGTGCCGGCGCCCGCACACCCATGCAGTGGAGTTCAGACAAGAACCTCGGTTTTTCCACTGCCGAATCTGACCGACTTTATCTACCAATGGATTCTGCCCCGGATGCGCCAACTGTGGAATCCCAGACAAATGATCCTCAATCGTTATTAAACCGCGTCCGTAGCCTGATTAAATTAAGAAAAACCGAACCAGCCCTGGCTGCCTACGCCGAATTTGTGCCGGTTATTGCCAGGGAAAACAGCTATCCGTTTGTGTTTATCCGTGCGGCGGGCAAAGATAGGATTCTGGCTATTTTCAATCCGGCAGATCGAAATGAGACTGCTGAATTTAAATTGAATTTCACCGCCAAACATTTCAAACGGTTGGCAGGAGATGAAATCAAAATTTCCAGGAACAAACAGAGCTTTGTCATTGAAGTGCCGGGTGTGTCTTATGCTATTTATAAGTTGAAATAAAAATCTTTTCATTCAAGACTCAAAATATTAAGGAACAGCGCTGATGAACATATCAATTCATAATAAAACAATACATTCTTTTTGTCTTTGTCTTCTGACATTCACCCTTTTAGCGATGAGTTCCTGTACAACTTCGCCCTCGAAAATAAGAAAAACTGAACGCTTCACCAAAGACTGGAAGTTCCATCTGGGTGATGTCACCAACGGTCAAGAATCCGGTTTGAACGATTCCCAATGGCGAAAGCTCGATCTGCCGCATGACTGGAGCATTGAGGGAGAATTCAGCAACGATCACCCAGCCACTCCAGGCGGAGGTGCTTTACCGGGCGG
>CBFDBN010000636.1:0-2287 GCA_965603055.1 uncultured bacterium
CGATGGCAAGCTGTACTGTGCCCATTCCAACTACCCTGGAATTCCCATGACCAGTTCGGTGGAAATCTGGGATGCGGAAAAACTTGAGCATATCGGCAGTCACAGCTTTGGCATTCAGTGGGGATCGTGTACCTGGGTCGATCGACACGGTGGCTATTGGTGGGCAGTGTTTGCCCAATACGACAAATGGAAATCCGAGACAGGTAAAGGTTCGGAATGGACAACTGTGGTTCAATTTGATGATTATTGGAACGATCTGGCAGCCTGGGTTTATCCTGATGAAGTTGTCAATCGCTTTCGACCAATGAGCAATTCAGGCGGATCCTGGGGACCTGATGGATTTTTATACTGCACGGGGCACGATAATGCTGAGTGTTATGTGATGCAGCTTCCCAAAATGGGGTCGGTTCTGGAACTGGTCGAGATTGTGCCGATAAATATCCTGGGGCAGGGGATCGCCGGGGATCGGTTAACACCGAATACGATTTATGGAATCAGGAAAAAGGATCGCCAGGTTGTCGCTTCAAAATTGATTCTCGATAAGCCCATTCTCAGGCAGGGATATTTTCACAGCGAAAAAGCAGCAAAAGATGAATTGCTCATGTTCAGCCAGAGTTATTCAAATTTGAATGAGTGGAAGCGTCGAGCCGAAAAACTTCGAGAAGGGATCCTGCGTGGGGCAGAGCTTTTTCCCTTTCCAGAAAAATGTGATTTAAAACCCATCATTCACAGCAAAAGAAAATACGATGGTTACACGGTCGAAAATGTCGCTTTTGAAAGCCTGCCTGGATTTTTTGTCACAGGGAATCTATATCGTCCAGCCGAAGGCAAGAAGCAGTATGCTGGAATCATCTGTCCCCACGGTCACTTTCAAGAACCTAATGGCGGTGGCAGGTTTCGTCCTGATATGCAATACCGTTGCGCCACTTTAGCCAGGATGGGCGCAGTTGTTTTTGCTTACGACATGATCGGCTGGGGCGAATCCACCCAGTTTGAAAATTATAAATTTCCCGACTCTCATAAAAATTTTGAAAAAGCACTCAAGCTGCAAATTTGGAACAGCATCCGTGCCGTTGATTTTCTCATTTCACTCAAAGATGTCGATCCTGATCGCATTGGTGTCACTGGCGCTTCGGGCGGTGGAACACAAACCTTTTTGCTCACGGCAGTCGATGATCGGATTAAAGTTTCAATTCCTGTTGTCATGGTTTCCGCCCATTTCTTCGGGGGTTGCAATTGCGAAAGTGGGATGCCGATTCATCAAAGCGAAAATCACCTGACCAATAATGCCGAGATTGCGGCGTTAGCTGCGCCGCGTCCCCAGTTGATCATCTCCGACGGTAATGATTGGACAAAAAATACACCTGATGTTGAATTCCCATTTATTAAAAATGTTTATCGACTTTGCGATGCAGAAGAAAATGTTGAAAATTTACATCTCGCTGAAGAAGGACATGATTATGGTTATTCGAAACGAGTTGGGGCATATAAATTTTTTGCTAAACACCTGGGACTCTCGCTTGTAAGAGTCTTGAAAGATGATGGCTCGATTGATGAGAGCGAGGTGATTATTGAAGATAAAGATAAAATGCTGGTTTTTGATGAAAAGCATCCAAGACCGGAATATGCGGTGGAGGTGGAAGTGATCAAATGGTAGCCCCATCCCAAGGAATGGGGCTAAAAGGTGGAAGGATGCTAAGGCATCCTGAATGGTTCGATGAAAAATTTTTAAAGAAATGTTTTAAAATCCTTTTTTTCTTTAATCCCTGTTTTATCCCTGTTTAATTTCAGTGGGAACAAATCATTAAAAATTCTGTTTACTAAGTTAAATCCCTATTTATAACATTGAGTTAATAATCAGAAGGAGCAACAATGAAACGACGACGATTTATTTTGATTTCAATTAGCCTTGTTTTAATTTTCAATTTCTGCAGCATCAAGCCCAAAATATCTCCGCCAGAGGCACCAATCACACCGTCGACTGCCAGGTTCCGCCTGGTCTGGAACGATGATCCGACTTCAACGATTACCATTGCTTGGGATCAGTTACGAGGAGAAAGTCCAGTTGTCTATTATGGGGAGCGGGACTTTGGAAGGAATTGGAACAAATATCCACATTCCCAGAAACCGACTCGCACGACCATTGGTTACCGGGGAATGAATACCCATTTTGCCAAACTAACAGGTTTGAAACCTGATCAGGCTTACTATTTCATCATCAAAGACGGCGTGGGAATTGGCAAGCGATACTGGTTCAGGACGGCACCAAAAAATCCCCAGCCATTCA
>CBFDBN010000637.1:0-2278 GCA_965603055.1 uncultured bacterium
CTTCTTTAATCAATCCGTTTAAAACCAGTGCTGCCAAAGATTTCAACATCTGGTATCACCTGATCGGTGTTTTCGGTGCGATTTATGTTGTGCTTTCCTGGCAGGGCACCCAGGGTTATAACAGCTCCGCAAAAAGCGCGCATGAAGCGAAAATGGGCGGCGTGTTGTCCAACTGGCGTGGTGTTCCTATGGTGTTGCTGCTGCTCATCGTCCCGATTTGTGCTTATGTGGTGCTTCATCATCCAGATTTTTTAAAACAGGCAAACGCGGTAAATACCACATTACAAGGAATTGATGGTGATGCGGTTCGGGGTCAACTGACAGTGCCGCTGGTGCTGACGAAAATATTCCCAGCAGGTCTGATGGGTGCTTTTGCGGCTGTCATGCTGGCAGCTTTCGTGAGCACCCATGACACGTATCTGCATTCCTGGGGAAGTATTTTTATTCAGGACGTAATTCTACCGCTGCGAAAAAAATCTTTCACCCCCAAACAGCATCTTAAAGTTTTGCGCTGGTCAATAATTGGTGTGGCAGTATTCATATTTTGGTTCAGCCTGCTTTTTAAGCAAAGCCAATATATTCTCATGTTTTTCGCTATCACTGGTGCTATTTATGCTGGTGGATCAGGCGCCGTTATTATTGGTGGACTTTATTGGAAACGAGGGACGACCACTGCCGCCTGGGCTGCTATGATTACCGGATCGTCCATTGCCGTGGGTGGAATCATCATTCATCAGTTCAATAAAAATTTCTTCATCAATGGACAGGTGTTCTGGTTTATTGCGATGGCAGCGGCAATAGTCGTTTACGTTTTAGTATCATTGTTGAAGCCTGAAAAGAAAGTTACCGAAATGGCTGAACTGCTTCACCGGGGCAAATATGTGATTCAAGATGAGTACAAAGTCATCGATGCTCAGCCCAGCAGGGGATTAAAAATGTTGGGGATGGGAAAAGAGTTCACCCGGGGTGATAAACTGATTTATATTTTAACATATCTTTGGATAATTAGCTGGACGCTCGTTTTTATCATTGGAACGATTTACAGCTTAATTCATCCTCTTTCAGATATCTCGTGGATGAAGTTCTGGTATGTCTATTTAGGCATCAACCTGGTGATTGCCATCATCGTTGTTTTTTGGTTTACCATCGGGGGATTCATTGATATAAAATCTATGTTCATTCGATTGCGATCTATGGAACGGGATGATAAAGATGATGGTTTTGTACTTTAACCGTAAAGCAAATTTCTAATTTGTCTTAATAGACACCTGCAAAATAGGATAGAGTGTCATTTCGAACGGAGTGAGAAATCTGGTTAACAATTTGATATTATAAGGTATACAGATTTCTCTCTCCACTTCGTTCCGTTCGAAATGACACAAGAATCTTAATTTTGCAGAACTCTAATTTGTCTTAAAAAAATGGAGTATTTTATGGAACGATATACCAACAATCCAATTATTACTCGTAGCGACATTCCTGAAATTCCACCGCATCTGGTGGATGTTTCTTCTGTCTTCAATCCTGGGGCGGTTAAATTTGGCGACAAATATCTACTTTTGTTGAGAGTTCAGAATCGCGGAAGACAAACTTTCATACTCACTGCAAAAAGTGACGATGGAATTCATTTTTCGATTTCTAAAAAAATCGTTCAATTCAAAGGAGTCGAAAAAGTCCTGGGACAAATCTATCATTGCTACGATCCCAGGATTACTCGAATCGGTGATATTTATTACATTATGTTTGCTGTGGATATGGATTCCGGCTGTCGATTGGGATTGGCACAAACCAGGGATTTTGAAAGTTTTGAATTCATGGACATCGTGTCCGAGGATGACAATCGAAACGGGGTTCTGTTCCCTGAAAAATTAGACGGGAAATATCTCCGACTTGATCGCCCCAATGAGATCGATCTGCCCGATGGTCCCGCAACAGGAAGCATTATTCGCTTGTCTGAATCAGATGATCTGTTGGAATGGGAAACTGTTGGTCCCGTTATAACTGGACGTTCCCATTACTGGGATGAACTGATCGGCGCCGGTCCCCCACCGATCAAAACCGAACAAGGCTGGCTGTTAATTTATCATGGCGTGGCGACTCATTTCGGCACTTCCAATATTTACCAGGCTGGTGTCATGTTGCTTGACTTGGAGAATCCATTAAAAGTGATCGGACGCGGTCAGTACAATATTTTAGAGCCGAGAGAAATGTACGAATTGGTTGGACAGGTACCGAATGTCGTTTTTCCGAGTGGGGCGATTGTGGAAGATGTTGATTC
>CBFDBN010000638.1:0-2268 GCA_965603055.1 uncultured bacterium
AAAAATATTCCCAGGGATTTGTACAGGGCAGGGCTGACTTTTTGCACGACCATCTCGACAAATTGAACAAACGATGCGATTACTAAAATAAATGCAATGGTTTTCAGGTAAGTCAGGTCCGGCGGATTTTTGGCTGAAAAAATTAAATAAAAAATATTGGATTCTGTTGGCATTAACATATAAGTATTGATAAGCCAGGTAACCATTGAAGCCATTGTCATAACGAAAATAACTGCCATGCCCATACCGATCGCTGAATCCATATTTTTTGAGACGCCGATATAAGGGCAGATTCCCAAAAATCTATAAAGCACAAAGTTGTTAATAAAAATTGCTGAGATCGCAATGATAAATAATTGGTTAAATTCCATTGTGTTGATCCTCCAAAATCAAATAAAGGAACTAAGCGCTGCGTCGTGTTTCTATCCAGTTAAAAAATCCTAAGAATAAACCTAAAGTTAAAAATGCACCGGGGGGTAAAATCAACAAAAGTACTGGCTCAAAACCAGGTCCGAAAATAGGAATTCCCCACAGTTTTCCATCACCCAGCAACTCTCGCACAATACTGATCAAAGTCAGCGCAAAAGTAAAACCGATCCCCATTCCCAGTCCATCGATGAATGAATAGAAAACCGAATTTTTCCCGGCAAAAGCTTCGGCACGTCCCAGAATGATACAGTTAACGACAATCAAAGGCACAAATATTCCAAGTGATTTGTGCAGGGCAGGAGCAAAACCAGCCATCACCAGGTCGACGATGGTTACAAATGTGGCAATGACAACGATGTAGATCGGAATTCTAATTTTTTTGGGAACACCTTTCCTGATCATTGAAATAATCACATTGGAACATAACAGCACAAAGGTCGCTGCCGCACCCATACCGATAGCATTTTGAACCGAGTTAGAAACAGCAAGGGTTGGACAAAGTCCCAACGCCAATCTAAAAACCGGGTTTTCTTTATAAAAACCTTTGAAAAATTCTTTTGATATCGACATTATAGTTCCCTTTTAAATTTTCTGCTTATTCGTTTTCAGTGGTTGAGTCAGCAAGCTGTTTTTTCAGTATTTCAAGCCCGTCTTTGATTGAATTTACAACGGCTCGAGAAGAGATCGTAGCGCCGGTAACGCTGGTGATTTGCCCACCATCTTTATCAACGACTAAACCATCGCTCATTCTACCGATGATTTGCTTCTGTGCCCATGATAAGCTTTCACCGTAGGGAACCAATTCAATTTTAGTACCCAAACCCGGTGTCTCAACCTGTTGTATGATCTTGATGCCTATGATCTTTTTCAGTGTATCCACGCCAACCATGGTTTGAATTTCGCTTGAATAGCCGTACTTTCGGGCAATGAATGCATATCCCACAATTTTTTGTTTCGTAGAGTCTTTAAAACCGATATAATACCTCAAAGTATCGCGTTTGATCACTGGCTTGATATAATTTTTATCAGCATCAGGCAGTGCGGCAATCAATGCTCGTTCCGTAACCAGCCTTTTTTGTTCCTCGATTCTTGGCTTGGTGACATTGTTAACAAGAGAAAGCGCCGCGCCGGCAACAGCCGTCACCAGCAACAATATCAGCCCTAATTTGATAATATCTTTCATTTGTTTTTCACCTTTCCAAAAGTTTTTGGTTTGGTATAGCGATCGATTAATGGAACGGTCAGGTTCATCAGTAGAATCGAATAAGAAACGCCCTCCGGGTAACCGCCAACCAATCGTATTACTACCGTAATGACTCCACAGCCGACACCGAAAATATATCTCCCTGATGAAGTAACCGGCGAAGTGACCATGTCAGTTGCCATGTAAAATGCGCCCAGCATCAGACCGCCGGCCAGAACATGAAATATTGGATCGCCGCTAAAAATGCCTTCGGTGCCACCAAAAATCCAGGACAGAATCGCGACGGTGCCGATATAGCTAATCGGAATTCGTAATCCAATATATCGTTTGTATATTAAATAGACAGCGCCAATTAGCAGAAGCAGAACCGATGTTTCACCAATACAGCCGCCAACTTTTCCGAGGAAAAGATTGCCATAAGAATCGTATAGCTGACTGATTGCTTGTTGAGCATTATTGACTTTTTCAGTCATGGTGGGATCATTAGCCAAGCTGGCGATAACATCTTTTTGTTGTTTAAAAACATTCAGCGGTGTGGCGGAGGTGATCAAATCGATACCAGATAAATTGCCGCCACTGGGTGGTGTTTTGAAGATCGTCATGCGAGTGGGCCAGGAAGCGAGCAAAAACGCTCT
>CBFDBN010000639.1:0-2266 GCA_965603055.1 uncultured bacterium
GTGGCGAATTGAGCCATTCCAACTCCAATTGTGCCGTATCCTCGATTGAAGTTAAAAAACATTCCACGACATCTGATCGGTTCAGATTGATTGCCATCGTTAATGGAATACTGGCGGATAATTGAAATTCAGATTGGACGACCAATGATGAAGCTTCTCGAAACGAAAGTTGTGTAAGTCGATTTTCAATCTGTCTAATCCAGGCAAAAGTTCCATTTGTCGTCAAAAATTCCACTGTACTCGATTCGCTATTTTGTTGCAGCAAAAATAGATCGGTTGTATCTGCAATGGCAACCCTGGCAGCGACAAAATCGGAATCACTCAAATCGATAACCGTGGCAGTATCACTAACTGGAATAGCAGGAATGAGTACCTGCATGAACAGGGCATCCGAACACTGTTGATCGATATAAATATATTTTTCCTCTCTTTCATCCCAGAACATGGAAATCCAGCCAGTATCAGTTGTAATCTGTGCATCTGCTGGAAAGATATAAGCATCCAGCCGAACCTGGTCGCCGTATCTATCCTGTATTGTTGTCCAACTTGCGTGGTTTCCGTTCAGATTGAAATCCCCTCGTCCATGCAAATAAAGACGATATTGTGTGGTCTCGTCACCGCCAGTTAAATTATCAGTGACGATCCAGTACTGTTTTCCAATAAATGCGATTGCTCGACGCTGCTTCACCGTACGCAATACTGCAAAATCGATCTGTTTCTCAGCAAAATCGAAAAAATCACTGGTGATGAAATAGGGCGTGGGCGGCGTTCGTTCGAATGGAATGAAATTCGGCGGATAAAAATTAGCTGTCACAATATTATGTGCTTTGGTTGTCGTATACCAGCTTTCCCTGCGATCATCGCTGAAACCGTCTGATCCATAGCCGGCATCGGCAATTACATAACCGTCATCAGCTTCGATCACGAAACTCAATTGGTCGGGATGGTCGTGATTGTTGCCAGGAGCAGGAGCATGAAAGACCAGGTAGCGGTGCCCGCTTCCGCCCTGCCAGCGATTCCGAAAAGCAACCTGTCCGCCATCCAGCTTGATCGTTGGATTGCAATCTGGCGCAAGCGGCTCGATCGCATCATCGTAAAGGATAAATTCATCGATTTCCCAGGTAACGTCATTCGTGGCACCGGTATAATTTTTTGTGAACACGTTTGCTGATAAAAAATTCCACTGGAGAATATTGGATAATGATGCTGTACTATGGAATTCTGTCGCTGTATTTTGATAAGCACTGGCAACAAAATGCGTTGGCATTGGCTTGACATTGGTATCTTCAAAATTTGGGATCCAGCCCTGTCCGGTTCGTACCGCAACAGGCCAGGTGAATGCTGGTTTATAATAAGGAAACAGATCCACGCCAGAAACATTCAGGTAATGCCATAGAAATGGAATGAAGTTTACTGCTGAATAAACAAGATAATGCCCCCCTTCTTTGTAAATCCCGCCGGGAGTGAATTGAGCTTCCGTAACTGTGTTAGCTTGCACTAACCCATATTCCAGCCAATCCGCAGCATCAGGATTTCCAGAAAGCGTTAGCGCAGCCGAACAGATTGCCCAGGCTGGCTTTGAACGGTGATTATGTGGTCTGGGTGCCAACCGCATTCCTTTGGTTAAATTGTCCCGTAAAAATTGGGTTTCTTCAGCAATTTTGTCTCGTATCGTTGAGTCCTGTTCAGGTGTTAACTCTGTGTAAATCCAATCATACGCTGCACAATAATTCTGAAGCCATGTTGCCCGATAAATTTCATCGTAAGGTTTTTTGCCAGTTTGCGGAACGCCATCATAAGCTAACATCAAGGCTTCAATCGATTTATTTCGAGCCAGGGCGTCGTTTTGCAATAACCACCAAAATGCCAGCGTCTTAGCCATTTTGGGACGGTCACTTTCGTCCTGATTGGAAGCATTCATATATTTGTAGTGGAATGCATCTTCTTCGATCTCTTTCCAGAGATGATTGTAATTGCTGTTGCTCTTTCTGGCTTGAATTTGTGGGATATCTTCAACATGAAAATACAGGCTGGGATGAATTTCGCTGTCAGGCAAGACAGGAGTTGTTGGTACTGTAAATCCTGTCTGTGCTTTGATTTCACTAATTAAAAAATAAACGAAAATAAAAAAAAATAGAATTAAAATTCTTTTGAACATACTTTTCCTGACATAAATATGTTTTTATTTTTTAGATTCAATCCCAAAGTGAAGTTTTAATCAGTTTAAAAAATCTTCTCGCATCGGCGAAAAGGTATCGATCAAAAT
>CBFDBN010000640.1:0-2262 GCA_965603055.1 uncultured bacterium
GGATGTCTTCTTTTCTTTTGGATAATGGCTCGATATAGAGTGAAACGACATTCAAACGATAGTACAAATCCTCTCGAAATCGCTTGTCACGGACCTCCTGCTCCAAATTTTTATTGGTCGCTGCGATAACCCGCACATCGACCTTTACTTTTTGAGTTCGTCCGATTTTGTCAATTTCGCCCTGTTGAAGAACCCGTAACAACGTGGATTGGGCATTCAAAGGCAATTCGGTGATCTCGTCCAGAAAGATGGTTCCGTTATTGGCGATCTCAAACAGCCCTAATTTTTTGGAGTCGGCGCCAGTGAATGAACCCTTTTCAAAACCAAATAATTCGCTTTCGATCAAATTATCGGGCAGGCTGCCGCAGTTGATCGGGACAAAGTTTTCAAATTTCCGTTTTCCATTATAATGGATGTTCACTGCAACCAATTCCTTGCCAGTTCCTGATGAGCCACGAATCAATATACTGGCATCTGTCTCGGCGCAATGACGAATCTGTTCTCGTAAGTCTTGAATAGAAGGTGAGACGCCAATAATCTGGTGTTTCGATAAAATATCCCTGACATTTTTTAATAACTTTTTATTGGATTTCAGCCGGTCTTCTTCCAGCTTCTTTTTCTCAAAGGCATTAAAAATACTCAGAATAAAATCAGTGGGCTGGTAAATATAATCCTCGATGTCACCGGGATATTTGGTGCAGTACCAGGTGGCGCCTGCTTCCAATAAGCTGTTAGCGAATTCATAATCGGTCATATTAATAGTCATTTTGGTCACCACGATGATCTGCAGCGTGGGATATAATCCTTTGATTTTGCGAATCAAATTTTCTCCCATAATCCCGCCAGCGATCTGGTAGTCCATGATTACCACATCGTACGGTTTGTTACTCTGATCCAACAAATCCAGAGCCACCCGACCATTGGAAACAACATCTTTAATTCTAATTCGGCTTGAAAACGGCTGTAATGTTTTTCGAATCCGCTGGACATCGAATTCTTCGTCTTCGATCAAAAGAATGTCTATTTTTTCGTTCGAAAGCATAATTTACCTTTTATTTGAAAACACAATAGCAAAATAAATCCGGTTTTTACGATTGAAATTTGAACTTTCGTGAATTGAAATTTGAGTTTTATTTGTCATTTGGATTTTAGATTTTGGGATTTAAGTCATTTACTCCACCATGAGGTATGGTAATAGAAAAACAACACCCATTGCCCTCCAGATTTTCCACATCCATTTGCCAACCACAGCGTTGGGTGGCAATTTCGTAGGCGATATAGCAGCCATATCCCGATCGCTGGTTTTCTGTTTTGGTGGAAATGTTCTCGTTAAAAATTCGTTTGATACCATTTTCATCGATCTCTAATAGTTCGGGCTGAATTCCCACCCCATTATCTGAAATAATAATTTCTGAATGGGATGATTCAGGGACATGCCTGGTTTGAATTTGAATGGTGATATCGACATCGCCGGCATGTTCAATGCTATTTTGAATGAGCGGCTCGATGATCTCCCATACCACAAATTCATTGACCTGAACCTGGGGAAGATTTTCATTAAGTAATAAATCGAATTTATACTGCTCCGATTGCGCCGATAATCTCAGGAAAATATTGTTCACAATAAATCGAATTAGCTCGTTCAAATTGGTTTTGAAAATAGGGCTTCGAATCGCCTGAATGGGCGGCTCGAACCATTTCATATCATAAATCACCCGAGAAATAAAATTAGCATATTTATTGACCCGGTATTTTATCTCATCGATATTGCTTAATGAAAGCGTGTTCAAATCTTCTTTGATAAAGCCCATCACTTTTTCTGCCTTGTGGTGGGTGTGATATATACGTTTGGCAAACAGGGCTTCCTTTTGAAGATGGATATGCTCTTTTAATTTCTTTTCCCGCTCATCATAAAGCAATTTTTGCGCTTCATTCCTTTCTTTCACTGTATATGATGAAATATAAAACATCGCTAATAAACCGAAGAAAATCAATGCCGTAAAAATCAGGCTGGTTTCGTTATAGCTGGACATGATACCGCTGGTCACAAATCCAAATTCAGGCGTTGTTTTCATGTACACCGCCCCGGCATACTCTCCCCGGGGAACGAATGGGACAAACACATGAAAGGTCTGTCCTTCTTCCAGGATACTGTAAATCTGTTCCGATGTCATGAGTTCGTTTTCAATGTCTTTGTATATTCCAATCGCCCTGGTATGATATTCATTGGAATAAGGCAATACTCTTTGATTTAAAAAAGTA
>CBFDBN010000641.1:0-2252 GCA_965603055.1 uncultured bacterium
CGTGAAGGCTCTTCTTCAGTTCCTCATGTTCTTCACGCCTCACAACAACATCGTACAATCTGTCCATCCTTTCATTGGTGACATCGAGCCTGCCACTAAGGGCATCAATTCGTTCATTTAATTCGGTTCTTACTTGATCAACCCTACGACTCAGATCCACTAAATGACCATTTAAATCATCAATTCTTTTGTTTGTCATCTGCTGGATAGCCTTCAACTCCTGTATATCTCTTTTTATCACATCCATCTCAGGGACAATAAGCTCTTTGAACGCTTCAATAATAGCGGTTTTGATATCCATTGTCTCTCCTTTTAATTATTGTAAAATTTTTAGTCTGCTCGTTCTAAAAAGTTAAACAAAATTAAATAGTGAAATAAAATCAAACTTATGATATTCTATTGTTATCAATTATTAGTGTCTTATACTTTTGAAACTCTCACTTTTATCCCACTCCAAACCTGTCCCTCACCAATTGAATCTTTTTTCCTTGAAATGATCGAATTCACGTGAACGCCATTTCCAATATTTTCCCAAAACAACTGCGATGTATCAGGATCAGCGCTTTTAAATTTTTTAGCCTGCGCAAAATTTCCAACTGCCCAGTGACCGAAATCTCTTGCCAGGGCTACGGTCTGTGGTTGAATACTTTCTGTCAATCTAACTTTTACTTCGATTTCTCCGACCGAAGTCTTTAATTTAGCGTGATCGCCGTCTTTGATTCCCTGCTTTTCTGCTGTCATGGGATGAATCCACAGTGGATTATTGTGAGCGATTTCAGCCAGATATTTGCAATTCGCCAGTCGTGAAGAGATGATGTTTCTCGAAAAAGTAACGAGCACTAATTCGCCATTTCCTGAACTGGATTCTGCATTGATTTTCGCTGGACTGGACAAAGCAGCGTTATTCAATTTTTGCAGCTCGATTTCAAATTTCTGAGATGGAGTTTGAAAGCCATCTTTCTCAAAATTTAAATAGGAAGCAGATTTATTCTGTGGAATCCAGAAACCATGCTGTTCCAGATGCCGAAAACCATCTTCTTTTTCGAATCCTTCAATTTGTTCAATGATCTTTTGGACATAGTCCCGTGTCGATTTAAAATTGAAATACGAGGCAATTTGTCCGCCGATTTTTTTTGAAAGCGTTAAACAAACATCATCGATTGATCGGGCTTCTCCCAAAGGCTGGAAGAAAGTTGTCAACATATCTCGCCGAGTCATATCAGGCTTCTTTAATGTGATCTGCTCTGAAATTGGCTGAACAACAGGTCGTGTCAATGACAGAATCGGAATACGGCTGACACCAGAAGTCCACTGAATATTCCATCGCTCAAGGTGTGTAGCGGCTGGCAGGAAAATGTCTGCAAAAGCTGCCGACTCTGTCAGATGCGTATCCATTGCCACATAAAATGGGATGCTGGTTTCATCTTTCAAAATTTTCGATAGTTCCTCGCCTTGAGCGCAGGTGAAAACGGGATTATAAAGATGCGAAAAATAAACCTTCGGCTGAAATTTTCCATCAATAATCCGATGGAGATAACTTTTGTCGGCTGGTTCATAAGATGATCGAATTAAAGGTCGAGGAACTGGCTCAGAAAGTTCTGGTAATTGAGGCGGCAGACAATAGCTGCCTTTACGATCAATCGCTCCGACAACAGCATTCAGCAAAAGAATGGCTTGTTGGCTCTGAATGCCATTGATTTGCGCAGTAATCCCTGTTCCGCCGAACGTCACAGGTCGATCGGATCGAGCAAATTCCAGGGCGATATTATTTAAATCTTCACTCTGAATGCCCGAAATTTTTTCTGCTTCATCCAAAGTAAAGCGAGATAAAAATTGTCTCAATTCATCGATTCGGATATTTGTCCAATTCCGAATAAAGTTTTCATCTGCCAGGTTATTATTAAAAATTGCATTTGCCAATGCCAGGGCGACAAAAGCGTCGCTGCCTGGGGCAATGGGAAACCATTCATCGGCTGTCCCTGCGGTGTTTGAAAGACGAGGATCGAAAACCACTAATTTGGCACGATTTTCAATTCTACCTCGAATTAGCTCCCTGGCAAAAGCGAGATAATTTGGATGATTTTCATGCGGATTGGCTCCAAACACGAGCACATAAGTGCTGTTTGCAATATCGGGAATGCCACCATCTACACCCATTGTCAATTCATGTGCCATCAAAGAGTGGGGATCGCTATCAGGTAAATGTTCTGCATAAGAACAATTATTAAAAGCACGAGCAAATCGCTCTGCCA
>CBFDBN010000642.1:0-2236 GCA_965603055.1 uncultured bacterium
CGTGATGGCGGTCATCGCTGGGGATTGGGGCAGGAGCACTGGGAAGCATCCTGGGCGTCGAAAATCTGGCAGGAAGATACTGGCAAAATGATTCAAGCTTTTGTCGAGCATTTTGATAATTCACCGTTGCAAAGCCGCATGATGTGATAACAGCCGACCACGGGATTCACTGGCGAATGGGGATATTTCGGACCTCACTCTTTACCCGATTATAGTAAACCAATGGAAAAAGTCTGCGGCAAAATTCCAGACACTGAATCGAGATTAAATACTACTTATGGATTATTGAGAGATCCCGCCAAAGAGAAAGATGTCATCGAATTCTATCGAAAATTTCATGATATCCATGCAGATGTGATCTGCTATTTTGCCAGAATTATCAAGAAAACGAGCCAGCGAAAAATTCTCTGCGGTGTATTTTATACCTACTTGCTGGAAAATGTGATCATGCAGGAGATTGGAAATCTTGCCTCAGAGCCTGTGCTCAAAAGCCCTCATATTGATTACATTGTGGGTCCTTATTCTTATTTGCACACTAACAAGCCAGATCGCCCCAGGTGGACCAGCGATATTTACGATGATGCGGATAACTGGCTGGGGCGTGCTCGAGGCGTTGGCGGCGATGGCGCTTATCGAGTGCTCTATGAATCGATTCGAACGCACAAGAAACTCTTCATTGTTGAAATGGATCCCAGCACCTATTTGGAAAAGAAACGACCCTACAGCGAAGGCGGCTCGGGACATGAAACGGTCGAAGGAACGCTGAAAATTTTGCAGCGGGATTTGGGACAGATGTTCGTCCAGGGCTGTGGTGGTTGGTTGTATGATTTTGGCCCCATTCGTGGCGGAGTTGGATGGTTTACATCCCAACCGATCATCAATGAAATTAAAAAATTTGTCAAGCTTGGTGAAAAACGGAAGCACCTTGATATTTCGTCAGTCGCTGAAATGGCGGCGGTGTATGATGAAAAAAGTTTTTTCGTTACCCAACATTGGACACAAACTTCGCCATACGAAGGATTGGGTTGTATGTACATCGACTATTTCAATCACTGGTTTCTCGCCTGTCAATTGCGGACATTTCATCGCATGGGCGCGCCGATGGATTACCTGTATCGGTTCGATCTGGCAAACGAAGATTTGAAGAAATACAAATTACTCTTTATGCCCAATCTTTTTTATTTGACTGAAGATGAAGTGACTTCACTAAGGAAAATTTTGAAAGATAGTGGAGCTACGGTTGTCTGGTATTATGCACCAGGCTTTGTCACACTCAAACAGCTCGATCCTAAACAGATGGAAAGATTGACTGGTTTTTCTTTCAAAATCATTGAAGAACCAGGACCATTGATGATCAATGGCAAAATTGACAAAGCAGGAATCGAGATGAAGTTTGGAGTAAACAAGCCCCAATATCCTCGATTCAGTGTTACAAATAAAAATGTCGATGTTTTTGGTCACTGGACAGACAGGGAAGAGGTGGCATTTGCAATGAAAGAATTTGATGGCTGGAAATCGATTTATGCGGGTGCAGCGCCGATTCCCGTCGAAATCTTGAGATGGCTGGCGGAACAAGCGGGCGTTCGGATCTGGTGCTCGAAGCCAGATATCGTTTACGCCACGATGGATGCTGCTATGATTGTTGCCACTGACAAAGGCGATCGGGAGCTGAAGTTTACTGAACCAATGATTAGTGCTGAAGGTGGAAATTTTGCCAAGATTCATCGGCTGGATATGGATTTTGGAGATGTGAAGATTTTTACGGCGGTGTAGTTTAGCCTATTATTTTCACGAGCGAAATCAAATGGCAAAAGTCAAAAATACCGTTGAAACGGTTTTCATGCTATGACTCGTTACATTTAACACCATGATGAATCATGGTGCTGATTCAAAAAAAAATTGAGCAAACACCATAATTTATTATGGTGTTACTGAGTTCGAAAAATAACCTATAACTGCTTCAGCAGTTTAACGACAGTTCCACAAACCAGATTTTTGCAATAAAACTGGTTTGTGAGATAATTTCAAAAGGAGATGATTATGCGACGAACGAAATTGTTAATTTTAATACTGTGTTTGATGACTCAGTTGGGAATGGCATCGCAAAGTGAAATAACTGTTAATGATGCGCTGAAATCTACAAAGATCATTGCCTATCCTGAAAATGGCAGACTTGTCAATAGAACCGTGGCGGAGGCATTGAAAAGTGAAATTATTCCTCATGCGAGGATTTTGC
>CBFDBN010000643.1:0-2202 GCA_965603055.1 uncultured bacterium
TTTGGATTGATGGATATTTAAAATCCTGGCAATTTCTTCATAAGTATATCCTTTTTCCTTTATGATTTTGTTTATTATGGCAGCAAGCTTTGCCTTTGCGAATTTTTCTTCCGCATCAACAAAGCCTATGTCTTTAAAAATATTCCCGGAGCTTACGATATAATCTTCCATCTTATTTATCCTTTTTGCTTGTTGCAATTTCTTGAGATCTTTTTAATCGTTGTGTAATTACCTCTAATTCTTCTTTTGGTGTTTTGATTCCTCTTTTAGACTTTTTTTTGAATTCATGAAGTACATAAATTTCATTACCTAATTGTGAAGCAAAGACAGTTCTATATGTATCTTTATCATAATCGGTTTTAATTTCCATGACTCCACCAGAAAATCCTTTTAATGGCTTTATATTCGGATGATGTTCTTTATTTTGCACCAGATAGAGTATATATCCTATTTCATCTTTTACATCTTCTGGAAACGCTTTTAGATCTTTTAGAGAAGAACCAATCCATATTACCTGTCTTAGCATCTCACCTCACTGATCACAATATATTAACGTTTTTTTAATAATTTGGATATCTCTGGCTTAATTTATTTTACTTAATCATTTACATGCTTTATTTTCTTAACAGTAAAGTCCCTCTTTTCATGTCAATTCAATGGGTGTATCAATAAATTAAAATAAAAAATCTGAAATGTCAAGGGATTTGTTTGAAATAGAAAAATATTAAACGTAATGCGCAGCGCTCTGACGTCAAGCAGAACGGTATATGTTTTGCGCGCTACGCCCAACGCGCCACGCCCTACGATTAATACCGTATCCAATTAACCAACTCTGACAACGTCGGTCGCTTGCCATACATCAAAATTCCTACCCGGAAAATTTTTCCAGCCAGCCATATCAAAAAGATTATAGTCAAAATTAAGATCGCAATTGACAACAAAATTTCACTGAACGGCGGCATTTGCACCGCAATTCGAGTAAACATGGTAATCGGGGAAAACAGCGGTATCAGTGAAATAATTTTGCTCAGATCTGCTGTGGGATTTTTGATGATATAAAATGCTAAAATAAAAGCCATGATGATAAACATGATGACTGGAAATTGCAGTTGTTGGGCATCCTGGTCCGTATTCACCATCGCGCCAAGTGCAGCATAAATGGTGGCAAATAACAGGTAGCCAAGAATGAAAAAGATAATGAAATACACTAACACGGTAAGGGGAATGGTAGGAATGGCAAATGCCTTGGCACTGGCGGAAAACAGTTGCATAATTGAACTGCTATAAATGGTTAACAATGCTGCTACTGTCGCCCAGATCGCATATTGGACGAGACCAACCGCACCAACGCCAAGCACTTTGCCAGCCATTAACTGGAATGGCTTGCAAGAGGAGATGATCACCTCTACCACTCGTGATTGCTTTTCTTCATAGACACTCCGCATGACAAACGCGCCATAAGCGATCAACGCCATATAGAGAAACATCACCATAATAAAGGTTACCACGAAAGAAAGCCCTCGATCTTCTTCTTCTTTTCCACCTTTAGTGACCTTGATAGTTTTTAAATTAATCCATCTCGTCAGCTTATTGACCAGTTCCGGCTCCAAGTTACTCTGCTCAATTCGGTAATTTCTGATAATTTGAGAGATGGCGCTCTGAAATATCCGGTTCTCATCGAAATTACTGACACTCTTGGCATAATATTGCGATTCATTTTTTTCGACAATATCGGGTGGAATAATAAAAAATCCATCAATTTTGTTTTTATCAACTGCCAGTTTTAGCTCCTCTTTTACTTCGTTGAAATTTTCAGTTGAAGCAGGAACGTTGGTGAATTCATAAAGTCGTTGACCCGAACTGGTGGTATCATTTAAAGCTTGAACCAGCTCATTGTAGACAACTCCGCTTAAATCAACCACTGAGATTTGTTTTGATTTTTCTGATTTTAAATTCATTAACAAGCCGGGACCGATAGAGATCAAAACAATAAATAGTGGAGTTAACAGGGTGCCGATTATAAAACCTTTGGTTTTCACCCGGGTTAAAAATTCACGTTTAAAAACAGTCCATAATTTATTCATTGTGCTCCTCCCTCTCCTTTTTCGTCACGGTTTCGATAAAAATCTCGTTTAGTGATGGCTCCATAATCTCAAACCGGGAGATTTCCACTTCTTGAATCGCTTCTTGAAGAATTTGTTT
>CBFDBN010000644.1:0-2195 GCA_965603055.1 uncultured bacterium
GTTTTTGCTCGTTGAAGTGCGATTTTCATCAAGGTATAGTAATTAAAAAGTCCGTCTTTATTGAGCAGTTCGGGTCTGCCATCAAATGTGGTTTCGCCGATCGCCAATTGGTACTCATTCATTAAACCGACGACCTGAAAGGTATGCACTATTTGGGGAATTTTGCCGGCTTTGCCATACCAGTTTCTCACTTCAATCATCTCACCTGGTTTGTGATCGGCTGCCGGTGTCATACTTAAATGCGGATGAAATTCACCATCACAAGAATAGCTGATTATCGTGGAGCTATCTGCTGATGCGCCTTTTGTTACCAAAATTGAAGTGCAGCTATGTGATTGCAAATAAAACAATAGAGAAATAGTGATTATGCAGAGAATTTGTTTAAGTTTCATATCGTTATCCCTCCTTAAGAGAACTTTTAATTTAAAATGAATACTTTTTCTTGCTTCTTATTGCCTGACATTTCGCATTAAAATTGATTCTACTTTTTTAATTTTTGATTTCATCCGCGATTCTTCTCCTTTGCGATAATCGACTTTAATAATTGTAGTAATTCGATTACTTTGCAATTCCAAAATTTTGAAGCATCCAGAAATGACTCCGAATACCGCATCCCAGGAACCTTCTAAAATCGTCCCCATCGGCGTTAGTTTATATGTTATCCCGCTTTTATCAATATGATCGATGATTTGGGAAACATATTTGCTCACACTCTCACCTTTATCGGTGGGATACATAGAAAATTCTGCTAAGACCATTTTACTCCTATTCAAGAATCTCAAATCAAATTAAATGTCCAATTGATAGCTTATCCAAAAAATTTCTTTTATTTTAATCTATTGAGTTTTAATCAAAAATGCAAGGACTTTCTATTGATCAAACCACAGATAAACATTAGTTTTACTGCAGTTATATTTCAGGGTATGACGGGTGTAAATTCTAAAAGTTGGTAATGCGACGTTACTATCTCAAAACTGCTAAAGCAGTTAATTGTATTTTTATTAACTAATTAACACCATGATTTATCATGATGTTTGTCGATAACAAATAAATTCTTAGAAACCGTTTCAACGATTTTTTAAGAACTTAAAGATTTTAAAATTTTTCCCTTGAATTAATTTTTTATTTCATGTATATTAATACCTTACAATTTCACATAAGACCTTTTGCGCTTGAGAGAAATTATGAAGAAAAATAAATTAATCCAATGAAAATAGAAAATTCTCTTACTACAAAACTTCAAACCGATGAGATTCTAAATAGTATTGCCGACGGCGTTTTCATCGTTAATTGTGATTGGCGCATCATATCGTTCAATCGAGCGGCTGAATCGATTACTGGCGTGCCTAAAGACGAAGCGCTGGGAAGCACCTGCCGTGATGTTTTTCATTCCAATGTCTGCGATGCCAATTGTGTTTTGAGGCAAAGCATTCAAAACGATCAGCCGATTACCAATCAGCACATTTATATTGTCAACGCTGAAGGGGAACAGATTCCAATCAGTATTAGCGCTGCGCCATTAAAAGATGTCGATGGCAACATCATTGGCGGCATAGAGACATTTCGAGATATTTCCGAGATCACCGAACTTCGAAAGCAGTTGACGAAACAATTTTCTTTTCAGGATATTATTAGTAAGAGTAAGAATATCCAAAAAATATTTGACATCCTCCCCGATATTGCCACCAGCGAAAGCACGGTGCTCATTCAGGGCGAGAGCGGCACTGGGAAGGAATTATTTGCCCGTGCCATTCACCAGTTGAGCCATCGAAAAAACAAACCGTTGATTACGGTCAATAGCGGCGCTTTGCCCGATACGTTATTGGAATCGGAACTGTTCGGTTACAAAGCGGGTGCATTTACCGATGCGAAAAAAGATAAGCCGGGTCGTTTTGCCCTGGCAGAGGGTGGCTCGCTCTTTCTGGATGAAATTGGCGATATTTCCCCAGCCCTGCAAATCCGTTTGCTGCGTGTTTTGCAGGAAAAGACTTATGAGCCGCTTGGCGGGACTGAATCGGTGAAAGCCGATGTTCGGATCATTGCGGCGACCAATAAGAATCTGGAGCAACTGGTGAGTGAAGGGAAGTTTCGAGAAGATTTGTTTTATCGACTGAATGTTGTGTCCATTTCCCTCCCGCCGTTGAAGGAGCGAAAAGAAGATATTCCATTGCTGATCAGCCATTTCATCGATCGAT
>CBFDBN010000645.1:0-2194 GCA_965603055.1 uncultured bacterium
ATCAATGGAAAGAATTTCAAATGCAGTCCCGGCATCGAGGCCTTTTTTTAGAACTGTTTTTGAAATCGTATCCGGATTTTCCAGTACATTTTTATGGGTTTCTGCGGAACCGATTGTTGTAACGATACCTTCACCGACGCGTGCAATAATTGTTTCTTCACCAGCACCGCCGACCAGACGATCAATATTGGCGCGTACAGTCACTCTCGACAGGGCTTTTACCTGAATACCGTCTTTGGCAACGGCTGCCACCAGCGGCGTTTGAATAACTTTTGGATTCACGCTCAATTTCACAGCTTCGAGCACATCGCGACCAGCAAGGTCGATTGCCGTAGCCCGTTCGAAGGAAAGATTAATATTCGCCTTATCGGCAGAGATTAGCGCATTGACAACCCGTTCTACATTTCCACCGGCAAGGAAATGCGCTTCTAATTTATTAATATCGACAACGATTCCAGCTTTGGTAGCGCTAATCATTGGACGAATAATCATTTGAGGCGGTACTTTTCTCAGCCTCATTCCGACCAGGTCCTTTAAGATTTTTACCTTAACTCCTGAAAAATATGCTGTGATCCAGAGACCTACTGGAATAAAATAGGAGAATAGAGAAAGAAAAATGATAATTGCTATGACTGCTAATACGACAAGTGCTGTTGGATTCATGGGTTTACCTCCCGGTTTTGGTGAGCTGTGAATAGTGAGTAGTGAGTGGTTAGTTCTTAGTGGTAATTAGCATATTTTTATGATTTCACTTATCACTCATTACACAGTTCAATTTTTATAGTACATTTTTTATGGATTACAGTATTTGCATGGCTTTAAATTTGAAACTTCATACTATCTCACGGACAACAACCCGATTACCTTCTACCAAAATTACTTCAATATAGTGATCTTTTTCAATAAAATCGCCTTCGGTCATCACATCGATTTTTTGATCTTCAATGAGTGCGATTCCTGCTGGACGAAGCGGTGTGTAGGCATTTCCTCTTTTGCCGATTAATTTAGCTAAATCTTCTGATGAAGCATGAAATCCGTGTAATTTTTCCTGTTTGTCATTTAAAACGATTCGGCGCCAGGTCTTTGATTTTACAACAAATCGCACTAATATAAGAGCAATGATCAGGGCTATGACCATAATAAAATTGGCTGTCGCCAGACTCAATTTGGTATAGGCAAAAACGATTCCCAGGACGACCATTAAAACTCCGAAGATACCGAAGATATTCAATCCCGGGACGAGAAAAATTTCGATTAAAATCAGGATAAAGCCGATGACAATTAAGCCACCTATGATTAGTTCTACTGGCATAGTTTTGTACTCATGTTTAGTGAAACTTTAAGAGTTTTATTTCAAATAAACGCTTTTGCAGACAGGATGTCTGCGTTACAGTTCGGGTCAGGAAATTTTTCTGACGATGACCTGGTATCCTTCTACTTTTATAATTTTAATATTATCTTGTGGATCAATAAAATCTCCTTCAGCCACAACATTTAACCGGTTGCCATCGAACAAGCCGATTCCAGATGGTCGTAAGGTGGAGAGGGCAACTCCCTCGGCGCCGAGAAATTGTTCATAAGCCTCCGGGGTGGAGCGAAATCCCTCCTTTGTTTTTTCGCTGGTATCCAGGATTAATTTTTGAAATGTTTTTGTTTTCGGAACATATTTAACTATCGGAATGACAAGGACGAATGCAAATATAAAGGATATTCCTACCAGGGTAATGGCGTTAAGAATTTCATCAAAGCTGAAACTTCCAACATGGGGAAGCAGGCTCAACACAAAGCTTGCCAGCACCAACAGAATACCCAAAACCCCGGCGATTCCAAAACCGGGGATAACAAGGACTTCTAATAGTATCAACACGACACCGGCTAAAAAGATAAGAATCTCGGTCCATTGAGCAAGGTCGACAAGATAATGGCTGCCAAAGAATAATGCCAGGGCTATCAAAGCGAGCGTTCCACCGATTCCCCAACCAGGCGTTCGAACTTCAAATATTAGTCCAAAAATACCGATTGTCAACAACAGGGAGCTAATAATTGGGTTGGTGAGAAAGTAGACCAATTTTTCCGACCAGCTAATTCGGGTTCGAACCAGTTTTTCTTCACTTAAATTAAACTTTTTTAATACTTCACTCAAATCATTTGCCATCCCATCGGCAACCTTCAATTTGATTGCTTCTTCACCGGT
>CBFDBN010000646.1:0-2187 GCA_965603055.1 uncultured bacterium
AAAACTGTTGAAGAATTGAAACGGGCGCATCGGATTTATCGAGAGGCAATTGAAAATGTGGAAGGCGTTCCATATTTGAAAGATTATGTAAAAAATAAATATGACTTTATTGGTGAGGGGATTAAAAATTTGCTGGGAATTTCAGCAACAGAATTTACACCTGATCGAATGAAGCAACTACCTGTCGAAAGCTACGTCACCGATCCAAAAGCTCCAGCCGATCCGGTGGAATATGGCAAGGCGTTTTTAAGGGGCAAAGTGAACCATTATCGGGTCGATTTAAAAATTAAGATGCCGGAAGGTGAGGAAAAATGGATCAGTGATTGCTCGGTTCCCATTCGAGATGAAAAAACTGGAATGGTAACCGGATCGTTAGGGATTTTGCAAGACATTACCGATCGCAAGCGAGCCGAAGATCGTTTGCGGCTGTATCGAAAACTTTTTATCAACTCGAACGATGGGATTGCCATTTACGACCCGGAAGGTGTTTTGATAGAGCAGAATCCCGCTCATCAAAAATTTTATGAATATTCTGATGCTGAAATTCGAGGTAAGACTGCCGATTTGATAATGGGCGATGAAGCCACTCAAAAGGTTGTTCAGCAATTACAATCTACTGGTAATTTTCGGGGTGAAATAAGCTCTGTTAAAAAATCGGGAGATCAAATCGATATCGATCTTTCCATTTTTCCGATCCTCAACGAGGCGAGTGAGATCACGTCCTTTGCTGGTATCGGCAGAGATATCACTGAGCGGAAACAAGCTGAAGCATTGATGACAACCAGGCTCAGGTACGAGGAAGGATTGGCTGCTTGTTCCCAGGTTTTACTTTCAGACAGTGGAACTGAGAGAGCGTTGACCGAAGCGATGCAATTTTTGCTTCAGGCGTCCAATACCAGTCGGGTTTATATTTTTACAAATTTTGATGATCCAAAAGATGGGCTTTGCATGCGCCAGACTCACGAAGTTTGCGCCCCGGGCGTTGCGCCGCAAGTCGACAATCCGGTGTTGCAGCATGTCCCATATAAATCAGGATTTGAGCGATGGCGTAACACGTTGAAAAATGGAAAACTGATTGCGGGAGTGGTGGAGTCGCTGCCAGAAAGCGAGCGAGAGATTCTGGAAGCCCAGGATATTCTTTCGATCCTGGTTATTCCATTATGGGTTGAAGGAAAATGGTATGGCTTCATTGGCTTTGATGATGTCGCTGAACCTCGCCAATGGAATGAGGAAGACATCCGATTGCTTCAAACGGCTGCCAAAGTCATTGGGATTTATTTAGAGCGTAAAAAAGTAATGCAAGACCTGGAACGAACCAATAAGCATTTGATCGAAACCCAGGCGCAACTGGTTCAATCTGAAAAAATGGCATCGTTGGGAACGCTGGTGGCTGGCATTGCACATGAAATCAACACGCCTGTCGGCGCTGTGAGCAGTATGCACGATACCTTAATACGAGCCGCTGGCAAGTTGAAATCCATTTTGGAAACCGATTTTCAAGAGGCTTATCAACAAAATCATAGACTGAAAAATACACTAAAAGTGATTGAAGATGCCAATAAAGTGATCGACTCCGGCACCGATCGGGTGACAAATATCGTCCGTCGTTTACGCAGCTTTGCACGATTGGATGAAGCCGAGTTGAAAACCGTGGATATTCATGAAGGATTGGAAGATACGCTGACATTAATTCATCATGAGATCAAACACAATATCAAAGTGATTCGAAATTACGGAAAGATTCCGATGGTCGCCTGCTACCCGGGACAACTGAATCAAGTATTTTTGAATCTTTTAATGAACGCAAAGCACGCAATCAAGAATACCGGGAAAATTGAAATCACAACCTATCTCAAGGATAAGAAAGTGCATATCGCTTTTCGTGACAATGGCGTGGGAATTGCCAGGGAATATTTGAACAAGATATTCGATCCAGGATTTACGACCAAAGGCGTCGGCGTCGGAACCGGGTTGGGATTGTCGATCTGTTATAAAATTATGCAGGCGCATCATGGAGAGCTTCAAGTGGAAAGTGAGATTGGCAAAGGTTCGACTTTTACAGTGATTGTTCCAATTAATTTGGAGGAGGTTTTGGAGCATGCCTAAATTTTTGGTAATTAGGCGCGTTATAGCAAATGAATGATTTAAATCGTTTGAATATTTTAAAGAATTTGTGTGGAAATCCTT
>CBFDBN010000647.1:0-2182 GCA_965603055.1 uncultured bacterium
TTTTTAAACAGATAGAAACTGAAAAAGTTTTAAAGTTCATAAAGTGATCTAAAGTTGTTGATTTTTAACTAATATATATTTATTATGTTAGTAACTTTAATATTTGGCTCACTTTAGTCACTTCAAACTTTAGGCCCTTAACAAACACAGGAGGTATAATGAAAATACACGAGTACCAGGGTAAGGATATCTTGCGGAAATTTAACGTTCCGGTACCTGACGGGAAGGTTGCTTTCACCGCACAGGAAGCCAGAAAAATCGCAGAAGAACTTGGTGGCGGGACTGTCGTGGTAAAAGCACAGATCCACGCCGGTGGTCGAGGGAAAGGCGGTGGTGTGAAGCTGGCGAAAAATCCCAATGAAGCTGAAGAAATCGCCGGCAAAATTCTGGGAATGAAGCTGGTTACCCACCAGACCGGACCGGAAGGTAAAATCGTGAAACGTATTTTAGTAGAGCAAGGCTTAGCGATTGAACGAGAATTATATGCCGGGATCGTTCTCGATCGAGCGAAATCCCAATTAGTTTTTATGGTCAGTACCGAAGGTGGCGTTGAGATCGAAAAAGTCGCGGCAGAAACACCAGATAAGATTTTGAAAGAGTGGATCGATCCTGCGGTGGGATTGATGCCGTTCCAGGCGAGGAAACTGGCTTTTGGACTGGGGCTCGTCGGTGATCAATTCAAGAACGGTGTCAAATTTCTAACTGCCCTTTATAAGGCTTATATTGCCGTTGATGCTTCATTAGCTGAAATTAATCCTCTGGTAGTTACCAAAGACGGGCGAGTTTTAGCGCTGGATGCAAAAATTAATATTGATGATAATGCGCTTTTTAGACACAAAGATATCATTGAATTACGGGATTTCGATGAAGAAGAGCCACTGGAAGTGGAAGCTTCGAAATATGATTTGAACTATATTAAATTAGATGGCGATGTTGGGTGTATGGTAAATGGCGCTGGATTGGCAATGGCAACCATGGATCTAATCAAATTGGCCGGCGGCGAACCAGCAAACTTTCTGGACGTTGGCGGTGGCGCCAGTGCAGAGACAGTGGAAAATGGATTCAAAATCATACTTGGCGATCCCAATGTTAAAGCTGTCTTAATTAATATATTTGGAGGAATCGTCCGCTGCGATCGTGTCGCCACCGGTGTTGTTGGTGCTGCAAAAAAGATCGGCGTTGATGTTCCCATGATCGTCAGGCTCGCTGGAACCAATGCTGAACAAGCCGCTCAAATTCTCAATGAATCGGGATTGAAATTCTTGGTTGCCAATTCGTTTCAGGAAGCGGCGCAGCGGGTTGTTGAGGCGTTGGCGAATTAATGTTTGTAAGTAACACAAACTTCCAGTTTGTGTGAATAAAAATATGGTCTAAAATAGATTGAAGCAAAATGGATGTCAAAGATTCCAGCGGATTGGGTTATTAGAAATAAAATCCGTGTAAATCCGCGTTATCAGCGTCATCCGCGTTCTATTCTGAGATTTCAAATAACGAATATCGAATGATGAATAATGAATATTGAACTATGAAATTGGAGGATAAAAATTGAGTATATTAGTCGATAAAAATACACGATTGGTCGTCCAGGGAATTACCGGGGGCGAGGGAACTTTTCATACCCGACAGATGATCGAATACGGCACAAATGTCGTGGCTGGCGTTACCCCGGGAAAGGGCGGTCAAAAATTTGATGATAAAATTCCTGTCTATAATACCGTGGCAGAAGCCGTCGCAAAAGAAGGCGCGAATACGGCAGTTGTTTTTGTCCCCCCGGCATTTGCAGCCGATGCAGTGATTGAATCAGCCAGTGCCGGAATTGGCGTCGTGGTTTGCATTGCTGAAGGTATTCCCACAGTTGACATGGTAAAAGTATTTGAATTTTTGAAAAATCGTCCCACCAGACTGGTTGGCCCCAACTGTCCCGGCGTCATTTCCCCAGGTAAAGCCAAAGTTGGAATTATGCCGGGATTTATTCATAAAGAAGGTTCAGTGGGCGTTGTCTCCCGTAGCGGGACGCTAACTTATGAAGCAGTTCATCAATTAACGATCCTGGGAATTGGTCAAACCACCTGCATGGGCATTGGCGGCGACCCGGTTATTGGCACCAACTTTGTCGATGCCCTGGGATTATTCGAGCAGGATGCTGAAACTAAAGCGGTTGTTTTAATCGGTGAAATCGGCG
>CBFDBN010000648.1:0-2181 GCA_965603055.1 uncultured bacterium
TCGCCAACAGATTTTCCACCGGCCACATCAATAAATCTTTGAACCAGGCATAGACATCGCCGAACGCAGATTGTCCCGCTTCAAAACCCAATACACCAGGAACTATTGATCCATCGACCTGCCCACAGATTCCTTTGACCAGGTGTTCACCTTCTTTTGGGATTTCGGTGATAATCATATCACATGTTGAAGTGCCCATCACTTTGACCAGATTATGCGGTTCGATCTCAGCTCCAATCGCTCCAAAATGGGCATCAAATGAGCCGACGCCAATGACAACATTGGTGTTTAATCCAAACCGCTTCGCCCATTCGGATGATAATTTCCCAACGGGAATATCTCCAGTATATGACTTCGTGTAAAGTCGATCCCGTAAACCTACTAATAAAGGATCCAGCTTCTTCAAAAATTCTTCCGATGGCAATCCATTCCAAGATGCGTGCCACATGGCTTTGTGTCCTGCTGCGGTTCGACTGCGCTTGATAATTAAGGGGTCAGTGTTTCCCGTCAAGAGCGCAGGAATCCAGTCGCAATGTTCCACCCATGAAAAAGCGGCATCTCGCACTTTTTTATCTTCTCGAACAATATGCAAAATTTTTGACCAAAACCATTCTGAGGAATAGACTCCACCTGAGTATTTTGTGAAATCTTCTCCGCCCCAGGTTTTCGCCAGCTTATTAATTTCCTCTGCTTCTTTCACAGCGGTGTGATCCTTCCAGAGGACAAACATCGCATTGGGATTTTCTTCTAACCCTGGTGTTAGTGCCAATGGCGTCCCATCTTGATTGACAGCACAGGGCGTTGATCCAGTCGTGTCCACAGAAATGCCTCGAATTTTTTCCGTCGTCCCTTTTGGTGCTATGGCTAATGCTTTTTTGATCGAAGTTTCCAGGCTCTCAATATAATCTAAAGGATGTTGACGGAATTGATTTTTTACTGGATCACAATATTTCCCTTCCTGCCATCTTTTATAATATTCAACATCAGAAGCTATTTCAGAACCATCTGCTGCATCCACAATAATCGTTCGTATCGAATCAGTGCCGAAGTCAATACCAATAACATAATTTTCATTGTTGTTCATGGCGTCTCCTGTGATTTAATATTGCAGATTCTATAATTGCTATATTTGACAACTCAGTTGGAATTTCTTTAGACAAAAAAAGGGCTGTAATGCGCTCCTAATCAAGCAGTTACAACCCTTTTTCTTTGTCGGGGCGAGAGGATTTGAACCTCCGACCCCTTGACCCCCAGTCAAGTGCGCTAACCGGACTGCGCTACGCCCCGATCGAATTGATTTTAGATTTTAGATTTAAGATTTTAGAATTATTTCTCTGACCAAGCTTTGTTTATCAACGCAATCATCGCTTTTATAATTCCATTGTTCCATCATTCCATTATTCCACCATTCCAATCCGACTACTATTTCCCATCCAATATATCCAGTATCTCCAGTAAATCCTTTTTCAAAGAACCAACCATATCTTCTTTGCTCTGCTGGAACGGCATCGCCATCTGTGATGATTTGAGTTGAAAAAGCGTTTTCAATTTCTGGCGTGCACCCTCTATCGTGTATTTGTCCTCATAGAGCAATTTTTTGATCAGGAAAATCAGTTTGATATCACTCAAACGATAGATACGATTACCGGCTCGATTTTTCGCTGGCTTTAAATCAGCGAATTCAGTCTCCCAGAAACGAAGCACATATTGCTTCAAGCCAGAAATCTTGCTGACTTCACTGATTGAATAATAAAGCTTTTTTATCGATTTATTTTTCATATTGCTGATATCCAGCAAATTTAAAGTATCTTATATATAATAAATTTTCGTTAAAAAAGCAATAGATTTTTTTACTTTCTGTAACGATTGTACAGAATTGTTCCGATAGAAGCAAAACTGATGATACGTTGTTTTAATCGCTCTAATTTTGAATTAGCCACTTTCTGTTTAAACCAGAATAGTGTATCAATGGAATAGACACCAAGTCGCTGTATATTAAATACTTCTGGTACTCCATTTCGATTTGCGGATAATGCGCATCCACCAGAGTAACCAAGTTGCTGCGCCAACAAAATCGTACGATAATCAAATCGATTAAACGGATAGGAGATGAACTGAATCGGTTTTTCGACCTTCTGTGCTATAATCTCCCTGGATTGTTGAAGCTCTTTTTTTATTTCG
>CBFDBN010000649.1:0-2180 GCA_965603055.1 uncultured bacterium
CCCATCCCGAAGCGATTGTTTCGCCATTTTTCAATATTTTTCGACGAGTAACACTTGGTGGCTTTTCACCTGACGAAATTGACACGCTTATCAATGGATCATTGGAAGGAACAGGCATTGAATTTGGTGCAGAAGACTTTGAATTGCTTGATTCTTTAGCAGGTTCCCATCCCTTCTTTCTACAAATGGCAGCATATTTTTTATTCGATGCTTACCGCTTTAATTACGTTCAGAATGGAACTTTAGATTACCGCTGGATAAATGACCGAGCCTGGGATAACTCCATTGAACATTTTCGGTACTATTGGAATGAATCCGAGGAGGGTGAAAAAACTATATTGGCGACCCTGTCTTTGTTCAATCCAGATGAATTAAATCGTTATCGGCTTTATCCTTCTTCAGATGATCCAATGCTGCGTCGACTCTATGACAGAGTTCTTGTGGTGAACGATCAAAACAATAAACCTCGACTTTTTTCTATTTTGTTCAATCAATGGATTCTTCAGACAATCTCTTTTTTGCCATCAGAAAATATCAATGATTTTAAAACAAGTATTGAAGCAGCAAAAATTAAAGGTTTTCGAAAGGTCTGGTTTGATACCACAGAACGTATTCGAAAAGGATTTGCATGGATCGATGTAAAAGCAATTATCAGATGGCTTGTAGTGGCAAAAGGCGCTGACTCTGTGCTGGATTGGATTACCCGGCTTTTGAAATTGATTCGGTATTAAGTTAAAATGAGAGAGATAATGAACCTAATCATGTCGGACAAATTAGCAATTTGTCCTACAGTTCTGTTTTATTAGAAAGTGAGACATGACTTCACGAGAACGAGTAAATCTGACATTAAATCACCAGGAACCCGATAAAGTCCCACTCGATCTGGGTGGCAGCGGTGTGACGAGCATGCATGTCAGCTCCGTTTATTTACTGCGACAGGCTTTGGGACTTGATACGCCAGGCACTCCTGTGAAGGTTACCGAGCCTTACCAAATGCTGGGTGAAATCAAACCCGATCTGATAGAAGCAATTGGTGTTGATATTATTCCACTGGGTGGGCAAAAAACCATGTTTGGTTTTAAAAACGAAAAATGGAAACCGTGGACGACTTTCGATGGAACCCCAGTTTTGGTCCCAGAAGGGTTTAACACTGATCCCGAGCCCAATGGTGATATTCTTTTATTTCCCGAAGGAGATAAATCAGCACTAGCCAGCGGACGAATGCCCAATGGCGGCTGGTATTTTGATGCCATCGTTCGCCAGGAACCGATTGATGATGATCATCTCCATGTCGAAGATAACCTGGAAGAATTTGGTTATATTTCGGAACAAGATTTAATCCATTTCAAGAACGAAGCTGAGCGGCTGTTCAATGAAACAGACAAAGCTATTTTCGGCAGTTTTGGTGGAACCAGCTTTGGTGATATCGCTTTAGTTCCAGCAATGTGGCTGAAACATCCAAAGGGACTTCGTGATATCGAAGAGTGGTACGTCAGCACAGTTATTCGGCGTGATTATGTGTACAAGATTTTTGAAAAACAGTGTGAAATTGCGTTGTCAAATCTCGATAAAATCTATCAAGCTGTTGGAAATAAAGTTGCTGCAGTGATTGTCACTGGAACGGATTTTGGCATGCAGACCGGGACATTTATCTCCAATAAAGCTTATCGAGATTTATACCTGCCGTTTCATAAAATCGTGAATGACTGGATTCATAAAAATACCCAATGGAAGTCCTTCATCCATTCCTGCGGCTCGGTCTATGCGCTGATCGATGATTTTATCGAAGCAGGTTTTGATATTTTGAATCCAGTCCAGTGTTCAGCAGCGGAGATGGATCCGCAAAGATTGAAAAAGCAATTTGGCAACCAAATCGTTTTCTGGGGCGGCTCCATTGACACGCAAAAAACACTGCCATTCGGTACGCCAGAAGATGTTAAAAAAGAAGTGATTGAACGGATTAAAATTTTCGGTCCGGGTGGTGGATTTATTTTCAATGCGATTCACAATATTCAGGCAAAGACGCCGGTGGAGAATCTGGTGGCGTTGTTTGAGACGTTTAATAAGTACAGAAGTTTTCAGATTTAATTGTGTGGAACAGTGGAGTACTGGATGGTTGGTTAAAAGTCTTACGACTTGATTCCAATCAAGCATGGAGTTAAGGCGTGAGCCTTTTATTC
>CBFDBN010000650.1:0-2173 GCA_965603055.1 uncultured bacterium
TTATTCTATTACACCCAAAAACTTTGTTATTTCAACAAAAATATTTTAAAAAATCTCATGCAAAGCCGCAAAGAACGCCAAGAAAAACATAGTGTTACACTTTGCGATATTTGCAGCTTTGCGTGGAAAATAAAATTTGTTTGCAGCCCTGTTCTGCTTTAGGAATTACTCCGTATTATTTTTTTAGAGCATGAGCGAGACGGCAGACGTGAAACGATAAAAGCATCTTTATTCACTTTTTATTTTTTCGTTTCACATTTCTCCTGTGACGTTTCACTCTTAAGAATACTCGGCGAAAATCAGCGTGATCCGCGTCATCAGCGTTCTATTTCTTAAAAAATAACACATTGTCAGGAATAACCTGCTTCTCAATCCGCGCACCCTTCCAATACACCTGTAAACCATCCCCACCGGTCTTCTCAAAAAAAGTCACCCGAATGGGATGGAATCCGGCTGCAAGGGCTATGACGCCAGACTCTTCATACATTCCGTGCAGACCATCATTATCCACAACCAACTGATCGCCAATGAAAAGCTGACTGCCATCATCAGAATCGGTGTAAAATCCGTAAACGCCATCCTTTGGAATTTTAATAGATCCAGTGAATTGAAATCCAAAATGTTCTTCTTTATTTCTTGGTGAAAAATCAAAATTGGTAAGCTCGCCCGATTTGAAGTGATTAAGTTTGTTAAAATCTGGCAGCGAATCCCAATCGCCTTCAAAATAGGCGTAACGAATTCCAGGAGAAAGATTTTCGATTTTTACGGCAGGCTTTGGATTGACTTTGGTGAATATAGCTTGAACACTGGCACTGACAGCTTCTCCATTTCGAAAACATCGAGCAGAGACAGTTGTTGTTTCAGTCAAATGAAGTGGGGCTTCTGCCAGTAGCGAATTTGCCTGTGGAATTGTACCATCCAGGGTATAACGAACCTGGACATTCTCCCGATCCGAAGTGATTGCGACTTCGATTTCATCCACAAAAATATTGAAATCAGCCGAAATTTCAGGTGGATTGTTGATATCGGGCTTGCCCTCAACTTCAAGAACAACCACGGTGTTAATCGTATCAGGTGCAATTTCGGGAACGGTAATCACCAGCGCATCTTCATCACGAGTTACTTCGAGCGAAGTTTTAGCTGGATCGGATAATAAATAGGCTGTTTTCGGCTGGTTATAAATGCCAGGAACGACTAATTCACCACCCTGAGGAAAATCAAACACATGCAGATAAAGTCGTGTACCACCTTCAATCTGCTTCTGCGTACAGCGCCCCCATTCCAGGAATTTGAAGGGACTGGCTTGCGTGTCATAAATCGCTTCGCCATTGACTTTCATCCACTCGCCGATTTCTCGGAGTCGATCAATACTGGGCTGGGGAAACAATCCTTCAGCCGTGGGTCCCACGTTCAACAAAAAATTCCCACCTTTGGAGGCGATATCCGCCAGTTTCAGGATCAAATCTGTGGTGGATTTCCAGTTGTCATCATTTTTATTATAGCCCCAATGATCGTTCATGGTCATGCAGGTTTCCCAATCCACGCCAGGAAGACCTGTGGCGGGAATCTGCTGCTCGGGTGTGCCAAAATCACCGGCGAATTCATCATCTTTGGTGAATCCTTCCATGCCCGACCTGCCGGCACCAACTCGATTATTAATAATGATATTTGGCTGCAAATTTCGGACATAATTATAAAGATCCTTGCCTCGCTCCTGGTTCCAGGTATTTTCCCACTCACCATCAAACCATAACACACCGATCTCACCATAATTTTTCACCAACTCCCGAAGCTGATTTTTCATGTGAAGAACATAGCGATCCAGATCAGCGCCTTCTGCCGAATGATCGGTCTCCCAGTTTCGGCGAGGAAGATAGTCGGGATGATGCCAATCCATGATCGAATGATACCAGCACATTTTGATTCCCGCTTTGTGGCAGGCATCTGACAACTCTTTCAGAATATCCCGCTGAAACGGTGTGGACATCACATCAAAATCGGTGTATTTGGAATCGAACAAACAGAAGCCGTCGTGATGCTTGGATGTGATGACAATGTATTTCATCCCGGCATCTTTTGCCATTTGAACCCATTCATCCGCATTGAATTTCACGGGATTGAATTGCTGAACGAATTTATCGTATTCCTCCAGCGGAATCTGTGCCGTGGTTCT
>CBFDBN010000651.1:0-2166 GCA_965603055.1 uncultured bacterium
AAAAGAAAAGGAAGTAGCCAGCAGTCACGAGGATGGTTACAATTGCAGCCGCAACCAGGGAGTACCTGTTTTTTAAACTTACTGATAAAGAGGGGGTCGGAGGGGTTGCCTCTCCTTCTTCCTTTTTACGGAAACTACTTTCTCGATGTTTTGTGAGACGGAGCTCGTTTCCTTCTTCGGTATGTTGATAGTCGATTTCATCCAACAGCTTTCGCATGATGAAAATTCCCAATCCGCCCTTTTTACCGATATCAACATACCGTTTCAAATCAGGATCTGCAACGCGAGCCGGGTCAAAATATTTACCTTGATCGATGAGGATAACTGTCATGCTATTTTTTTTGACAATTACCCGTAGCGTGATCATTCCCTCCCAATCACGATAAGCATGTTTTATAACATTTGTGGCTGCCTCGTCTATACATAGTTTAAAAGCATTTACAACCGAAGCGGGAAAGTTATGTTTTCGTCCTGCCTTGGTAACAAAGTTGCGCAAGTCTCCTAGATGATCAATTTCAGCGGGAACTTTAATCTCTTCATGAGCTGCTGCTTTAAACACGCTTTTTTCCTCTCTTACTGATTAATTGCGACCATTTCTGGAACCTTTTCGCTGCGCTTCGATCCGTTCCCGTGCTAAATCGATTCCGTCTAATATTTGTTTATTGTAACGTTGAACTTTTTGAATTTCTTCCCAGATTTTTAGTGCTTCTTCATACTTACCGGCTGTAAAAAGTTTCACACCTTCGTAGTATTTCTTTCTCAATGCCTGCGGCATATCTTCCTGTCGAGCATTAGCCCTGGCTTCTGCATCATTATAATATTTTCTCACTGTTGCATCATTTGGCTGAAGAGTTAGGGCATTTTTTAAAGAGATCATTGCATTCTGAAATTCTTTTTGGATATAGTATCGGTAGCCTTGTTGGAACAACTCCAGGAAATTCATCTGATTTTCATATTCATTAATGCGCTGCTCAATCAATTTAATTTGACTTTCATTGGGATTCATCCGGCGCGCCTTATTCAGCTCACCAATTGCTTCTAAAAATTTACGTGATTTTCCATACGATTCAGCGCTTGACATCAATGATAGTACTTTCCTTTCATTTTCAGTTTGGGCTGCAGCCACCCACTGTTTCGCTAATGCATTATCACTATCAAGTGCCAACATCTTATTCCATTCTTCAATGGCTTTGCCATAATCTTCATTATCAAAGAAAGCCATACCCTGTTTAAAATAATTATTCAGCCTGATTTGATTTTTCTCTCGCTGTTCTTCTTTGAGATTCTTTGCCTCAATCTCTCTCATTCGTTTTTGCATTTCTTCATCGTTCTTCTGGGCTGCGAACTCTGCCAATTTTTTAGCTTCTTTAATTACCGCAGCCTTGGGCATCTCCCCTTCAAACGAAGTAACAATATTGAACTCGCTCAATGCTCGTGCAAAATCTTCACTTTTAATATAAGTCTTACCTCGTTCCATGCTTTCGGTAATCCTTTTGTTCCGTTCAAATTCTACCTGCTGACGTGCAATTCGTTGTGCCTCTAAATATCGCCTCTCCTCAGCTAATCGAATTAAGTCTTTTTTCGATTTTCCAAATTTTATAGAAAATGAAACGCGATGGCTGGATGAAATTTCATTCTCAGCAAATTTTCCAAATGAATAGTCCAATTGAAAATTGTGAAAAACTGCTCCAGCGCCAAATGATAATTGGCTATTATTCATGCCAACTCGCAGCATGGCAAGATTCTGAAAAACGTATTCCGTACCAAAGTGATATTTAAATGGATATTTTGCGCCCTGTTCAAAATCTAAAAATAAAGTAAACTGGTTTCCCCATTCATTCTTGAGAATCGGTTTGGCAATGCCAAATCTTAAATTAATTGGATGAATATCAGTCGCTGTTTCCATTTTGAGTCGAGAGCCGATCAAATTTTGTACCGTGATTCCTACCGATAATCCACTCAAGATAGGGCTATTAAATTCGGGGCGATATAAAATTCCGATATCAGTGCCAATTCCAGTAGCAGAATTTCCAATTCCCGTTGCCTGGAAACCTGAAAAATTATCGTGATTAATTTTCAGATTTAACCCAACTGAAACCGCTTCATAAAACGGCAGTTGTTTACCATAAGAGAAAAGCAACTGGTAACTGCCATAAGTCGCTATTC
>CBFDBN010000652.1:0-2157 GCA_965603055.1 uncultured bacterium
CAATCACTGCTGCTTGCAATGGCACCGAACCGTCAAATCCCATCTTCAAAGCTGATGCTCTGGATTTGATCGGCTTTAATTACCATCTGAAAGACTTCGCTGATTTTCCGAATAACTATCCCGGGAAGCAACTCATCGCCACTGAAACCACTTCGGCGCTGGCAACGCGGGGCAGCTATGATATGCCATCGGACAGCATCCGGCGCTGGCCCTATCGATGGGATCAGCCATTCCGAGATGGAAATCCAGACAATACCTGCTCTGCTTACGATAATTGTAGCACCCCCTGGGGATCCACCCATGAGGAGTCCTGGAGAATCGTTAAAAAGCATGATTTCGTATCCGGCATGTTCATCTGGACTGGATTTGATTATCTCGGCGAACCCACGCCTTATGATTGGCCGTCTCGCAGTTCATATTTTGGAATCATTGATTTGGCTGGTTTTCCCAAGGATGCCTATTATATGTACCAGAGCGAATGGACGGATAAACCTGTGCTGCATGTTTTCCCCCACTGGAATTGGAACGAAGGCGATTCGATTGATGTGTGGGTTTATACCAATTGTCAGGAAGTAGAATTATTACTGAATGGGGAATCCCTGGGAGCCAAGAAAAGAAGTGATGATGATCTGCACCTGGTCTGGCGCTTGGCTTTTGTTCCCGGGACGCTCAAGGCGATTGGTAGAACTAATGGAAACGAAATTTTAACCAAAGAAATAAAAACAGCCGGTGCACCTGCCAAGATCGTTCTTGAGGCAGATCGAAAGGAGCTTGAAGCAGATGGTAAAGACCTATCGTTTATTACTGTGAAAGTATTGGATCAAAATGGAATTTTGGTGCCCAAAGCTGACAACCTGGTCAATTTTGAAATTAAAGGTGAAGGAATTATTGTCGGAGTGGACAACGGCTGCCAGACAAGTCATGAGCCATTCAAAGCTAATTATCGAAAAGCGTTTAACGGGCTATGTCTGGTGGTAATCCAAACGACGGAAAAAGCAGGTGATATTATTCTGACAGCGACATCAGATGAACTGCAGGAAGCGACTGTAAATCTCATTAGCAAATAATCGTTGGCTAAATTTTAGCAATGATTCAATGTATATTTATGCTGCTCAAGCTATCGAAAATCCCCTAACTCTGCCTGCAAAGGGGCACACTCATGAGAAATTTCCCCTTTGAAGAAAAGTAGAGGAAAGTTAGGATTAAATCTAACTAAATGGAATTATAATAAAAAATAAACTTTCGGGCAAATTGGCAATTTGGCTGATGAATTTCAGAGGATGATGTGCCATGAAAATTCGAAGCATCTTTGTGTTAACCGTTATTCTTAACATCCTGATCTGGCAATGTTCCACAAAGCGAGCAATCGTGCAACGCATTCAAAATGGCGTTCAACTGGAAACCAACACATTGAGTGTGAAAGTTCAATTTTATGCCGCTGATATTGTTCGGGTGGTTAAATGGTCACCTGAAGGTTCATCTGCCAAAACAAGTCTCATCGTTATTCAAAATGAGTTGCCAAATTTGAAAATCGATTTTCAGGATAATAACCACTCGTTAATTCTTCGATCTGAGAAAATCTCCGTGACCATCTCCAAAAAAGATGGCAAAATCGACTACTTTGATCCTGACAATAAAATTATTCTCAAAGAACAGGGAAAAGCTATTATTGCACCGGTTGAGCTGAAATATGAAAAAGCATTCAGCCTACAACAGAAATTTGAATTGACTCGGGATGAAGGGATTTATGGACTGGGGCAGCATCAGGATGGTTATATGAACTATCGCGGTCGGTCAGTCAAATTGGTTCAGACCAACACCGATGCAGTCACCCCGTTTCTCATTTCCACGCACAAGTATGGTATCCTCTGGGATAATTATTCCAAAACCATTTTCGATGATCATCACAACGAGACATCGTTCTGGTCCGAAGTGGGGGATAATATCGATTATTATTTTATTTATGGGAATAACATGGACGATGTTATTGCAGGTTATCGCGACCTCACCGGTCACGCGCCCATGTATGGCAAGTGGGCTTACGGCTACTGGCAAAGTAAGGAACATTATGAAACTCGAGTTGAATTGTTGAACGTTGCCCAGGAATATCGCCAGCGCAAAATCCCCATCGATAATATCATTCAGGATTGGCAGTAC
>CBFDBN010000653.1:0-2140 GCA_965603055.1 uncultured bacterium
AGCAATACAACCTGCTATTAATAGCGTAAAAAATTTTGCTGGCGATATAGTTGAACATGCTGTTCGCGCCAATGTCCTGAACGTTGCCAGGCAAATTCGTTCTGCTACACCGATTTTGGCTGAATATGTTCAAAATGGAAAAGTAACAATCGTTGCTGCCAAATATCATCTTCAAACTGGATTGGTTGAAATACTTTAATGAAGTAGAAAAATTGGGACACAAAAAAAAGAGGAGAATATGAAAAATCAATACAATAAAGTCTATCAATTTAAAATCACTCTCGAAGAACTCGATCCGCCGATCTGGCGCAGGATTCAGGTGCCTGAAAGCTATTCATTTTGGGATTTGCACGTGGCGATCCAGGATGCCATGGGCTGGACCGATTCGCATCTGCATCAGTTTAATATGATCAATCTAAAAACAGGAGAAGAAGTGGCAATTGGTATCCCTGATGAGGAATGGGAAGATGATGATGAGACACTTGCTGGATGGGACAAAAAAATTGCTAACTATTTTTCCTTGAAAAATCCCGCTGCACTTTATATTTATGATTTCGGAGATAACTGGGAGCATACCGTTGTATTAGAAGCAATTTTGCCACGAGCAGAAAAAACAGAATATCCTATCTGCCTGGAAGGAGAACGAGCCTGTCCGCCCGAAGATTGCGGTGGCGCCTGGGGATACGTGGATATGCTGGAAACCATCAGCGATCCAGATAACGAGGAGTACGAAGATACCATCGAATGGCTGGGTGAGGATTTCGATCCGGAATTTTTTGATCCAGTCGATGTCTATTTTGATGATCCTGATGAACGCCGGCAAATTGCATTGGGATAAAATTTATTTTTGGAAGATTGAGCAGTGCGATGGAAATTGCCAAACTAGGAATCTTAGTTAGAGATGCGTTTTTGGGTCCAGAATGCAACGAGAGAAGTGATGATGATAAAGAAAGTGACGAAGAGCCAGTCGAGGGTGGTGAAGTTCATTTATTAATATTAAAATAAGCGTGTTTGATTTTTATTCTAATAGAGTTGTTGAATTGATAAAATTATCATGTTCAAGAAGAAGCTTCTAATTTTGCAAGACGACTTTTTTCAGTCAAATTTAATAATTTGGCTTGGGTTGACCCTAAAATCGAACCTCGAATGAAAGCACTCGCTTTTATTATTTCTACTCCAATTAATTCGCCCGCGTCATATAGCTCGGCTGTAATGTTTGGACTCAATTCAATACTATTCACTTCTTTTTCATCCGATATTACTAAATGTAAAATATCTTCTTTCGGGAAATAATTTAATTTGATGTTATTCATTGGCTCGATATTTTAAGTAATCAGTAAAATTAATTTCGATAATGACCTGATCAAAGTTATAATTAAAATTACTACATTAAATCTAAAATGTTAAGTAATAAAATTTCCAACCTCGAGTAAAATCACACCCAAGGATAGCCATTAGATCGTTATATTTCATCACTCCAATTTCATGATCCTGCAATATACTTTTCAATCACCTGAACATCACTAAACCGCTGAATCGCAATCGCTCCTGATTTCAACAATTGTTCATTCCCCAAAACATGCTCACCAACTTTCTCGTACTTAAGCACAAAAAGAGGCTTGTGCATCTTCAGGGCAACATGAGCAGTATTCATGGTACCACTCTTAATTCCGCATTCGACAACCACAACTGCCTTTGACATTCCAACGACCAATCGATTGCGAGCCATAGCAGCACCGACGGTCCAGCTTTCAGTGGGGAACATTTCCGAGATGATCGCCCCGTTTTGCTTCAAAAATTCAAATGATTCAAAGCCAGCATCTCGTAATTTGAAATGGAACATTCCATTACTTATTACCATGATGGTGCGACCGTTTCCTTCCAGTGCGCCGAGGTGGCTTTCGGTATCAATCCCTTTCGCATACCCACTGACGATGGTATAGCCTCGTTCGGCTAATCGTTTGCCAAAGCCACGGGCAATCTGCAAGCCCTTTTCAGTGGCGTTGCGTGATCCCACGATGGCGATACTTTTCTCGTCCTGTTTTTGAATGCGACCATACATATAAATAATCGGTGGTGGATTTTTCACCTGGCGAAGTAATGCTGGATAGTGCTCATCGGCGATGGTGACGGTGTCGAC
>CBFDBN010000654.1:0-2116 GCA_965603055.1 uncultured bacterium
AAATCTGGTTGATGAATACCAGGGGAGGCGAATCCTGGACCATTACAGATTTAAAAAAAGGTGTACAGGCTTATGAATGGCGTAATGAAAAGCAGATTGTTTTCTCTGCCCGGGAAGACCCATCGTATTATGAGAATGAGCTCAAGGAAAAAAAGGATGATGCCACGATAGCTGGTGATCAGGAGCATTTTTGGCCGGTGCGATTATTTCAGGTCGATATTCAATCAAAAAAAATTGAGCGACTTAGTCATAACGTTGGAAAAATCGCTGAGTTTGCTCTTTCCCCGAATGGGAACTGGGTGGTAACCAGTGAACGCCAGGATGTCCATTACTCCTACGATCATCGTATTCCCCCAAAGCAATTTCTCTACGATCTCCAAGAAAAATCCCGGCAAGAAATCTTCAAAGAAAAGAATATGAAACCCCGGGGATTTGTTTGGACACTCGATGGATCAGGATTTTATTGTTCCCAGCCCTTAGCCAGCAATCCTGATGACGATTATGTCAGCGTTCAAACGCTTTATTATTTCGATCTCAAATTGAGAAAATACCAGTCGGTGCCGTTGAATTGGAAATGGCAACTGGGCTTTTTTGGTTATTACATCACTAAAGACGGATTGCTTGCATCATTGGCACATGGGACCAAAAATATGCTGGCTTTTTACGAACCAGCAGGAAATACCTGGAAACAGACATTTTTGAAAGATGAACATGCCGAAAATATCTTTATTCAGCATGTCAACAAAAAAGGTGACCTGGCAATTTTCAGCTATTCTACTGCCAGCACACTGCCACAAATCAAAGCCGGGCGACTCGATGGCAATATGATCGTGGAACAAAGAGAAATTATTAAATTAAATGAAAATTTAAAAAAGAAAAATATCGCACGTTCTGAGGTCATAAGCTGGAAGGGAGCTAAAAACGATCAGGTTGAAGGAATCTTATATTATCCCCATCACTATGAAGCAGGTAAGAAATATCCTTTAATGTGTGTAATTCACGGCGGCCCGGCTGGTGCGGATATCGATGCCTTTAGCGAACGCTGGTCCAATTATCCAAATCTACTGGCAAGCAAAAACTGTTTCGTGTTAAAAGTGAACTATCATGGCAGCGGCAACTATGGCTTAAAATGGGTTGAATCGATTAAAGAGCATTATTATGAATATGAAGTCCCGGATATTTTGACTGGTATTGAATATGTGATAAAAAAAGGATTGGTCGACCCGGGTAAGCTGGGTATCATGGGCTGGAGCAATGGCGCGATTTTGACGATTGCCTGCGTCATTGAAAAGCCTGGTATGTTTAAGGTTTGTGCGCCGGGCGCTGGCGATGTCAATTGGACCAGTGATTATGGCAATTGCGCTTTTGGCGCTGGTTTTGATAATGCCTACTTCGGCGGTCCACCCTGGGAGCGCCCCGACTATTACATTAAAAAATCGCCGCTTTTTAAAATGGATCGGGTGAAAACACCAACGATCATCTTTTTTGGGACAAACGACACCAATGTTCCAACCGAGCAGGGTTGGGAGCACTATCGAGCGTTGCAGCAAATCGGCAAGGCGCCAGTTCGATTTATTTTATTCCCTGGTGAGCCTCATGGACTGCGAAAGATTTCGCATCAACGCCGAAAAATGGAAGAAGAACTCGCCTGGTTTGATAAATATCTTTTCAAACCCGACTCTTATCGAAAACCAGATGAAGTGCTGAAAAAAGATTCACCATTAGCCCTGGCAATTAAAAAGCGAAAAATCTCCCAAGTTCTTGGGTATTATGGTATTAAAGAAAAGGGGCGACTGATTCCAGAAATGGAGACGATGAATGACAGCTTGAAAGTTGCACGGTTTGAGGTCACCCGGGCGCAATATATGGTTTTCAAGCATGATTATATTTACCCACCCGGTACAGATAATTATCCAGTAAACAACATTACTTTTGAACAAGCAAAAGCCTATTGCCAGTGGCTATCACAATTAACCGGGCAAAAATATGATCTACCTGCTGAAAAAGCGCTGAAAACATTGATAGCAAAAAACAAATCAAATCTTAAAAATGAGAATACATTGGATTACTGGGCAGGATACTCTCCCACGCCTGATGAAGTCCAGGAGTTGCAACC
>CBFDBN010000655.1:0-2093 GCA_965603055.1 uncultured bacterium
GCGATCTCAGGAGCAGTAAAGGGACAAAAAAAATAATTAATGATGCAAAAAGTCAGGATGCCGAATTACGACAGACTGCAATGTATGCTCTGGCAAATATTGGCGATCCCTCTGCTGATGAAGTGCTATCCAAAATGAGTATTACCGCTTCATCTGCCGAGCGGGCAAAAGCGCCTGCTCTGTACCTGCTTTATGCACAACGCCTGGCGGAATCAGGAAATCATGATAGAACTGAACAAATTTGTCGTGAGCTGATTAGCAGTTATAATTCACCACATGAGAGTGGTATTCAATGCTCAGCGCTGAGTTTGTTGGTGAACACCATCGGCGAAAATGCTTTCGACGATTTGTTAGCTGTTATGGATGAGAATAAAACAGAACTTGTTGCTACAGCGTTGGCTCTTGCCCCAAAATATCCAGGTGAAAAATACACCTCCAAATGGATGGAAAAGATGGGCACGGTTTCTCCTGAGACTAAAGCAATGATCATTTCCATGCTGGGAAATCGGGGTGATAAAACTGCGCTGCCTGAAGTTCAAACGGCTTTAAATGATTCAAACAAAGTTATCAGAATGGCAGCGATTTCCGCTGCCGCCAAACTGGGAAAAAATGAAGTTATTCCTAACTTATTGGCACAATTAAAAACTGGCGATGCTGACGAAGTTATGGCAGCGAAGCGTGCCCTATTGTCGATTACTGCTATCGATGATATCCCCCAGATCGCCGAAGCTATACCTGCAAATCGTTCCTTCGGAAAGGCTGCTCTTTTGGAAATCATTGCCGAGCGCCATGCCAGCGATTACACTAATCTCGTGTTCGATCAATCTGAAAGCGCCAATGACACTGTTCGCCTCGCTGCGATGACCGCGCTGAACAACCTGGTCAAACCAGCGGATATTTCCCAACTCCTTGACTTGCTCATGAAAGCAAAAGACAGCAATGAAATTGCCTTGGTTCAGCAAGCCATTGTGACCAGCGCTCTGCAAATTCCGCGAAAAGAAAATCGGGCTAAGCTGTTACTTGAAAAATTAGAGACCATCAAAGATAAAAAACGAATCCGCCTTTTTTCGCCCCTCTCTATGGTTGGGGACGAACAGGCGCTTCAAGTCATCATTGCAGAATTTAAGAATCAAAATCCTGAAATTCAATCTGCAGCGATTCAGGCTTTAAGTGAATGGCAGGATTTTGATGCTGCGGATGAGCTATTGCAATTCAGCCAGGCAACCGAAAATCCTGATCATCGCCGCAAGTTGCTGGAAGGCTATGTTCGATTGGTCGGGCAATCCGATATTTCTGCCGAAATTAAAGCCTGGAAATTTAAACAGGCTTTGGCAACTACCAGTGATACAATGGCAATAAAGCACATTTTAAATGCCTTGCCGCACGCTCGAACTATTGGCTCGCTTTACCTTGCCGCGAAATACCTGGACGATAAAGCCTTCCAGAACGAGGCAGCCGAATCTGCGTTGCAGCTCGTCATGCCAACATCCGATGAGGAAAAGCAAATTTATGATCCATTACTCATTTCAGTTTTAAGGGAGCTAATAAAAATTTATGAAGACAGTTATGAAAAAGAGCGATTAGAAAAACGTCTCAACGAAGTATTAGAACAAAATGGATTCGTGGCACTTTTCAACGGGGAAGATTTAACAGGATGGAAAGGGCTGGTCACAGATCCTGTGAAACGCAATCAAATGACACCCGAAGAGCTCTCGCTTGCTCAAGCAGAAGCTGATTCCATAATGCGAGCGCACTGGTCAGTTGAGAATGGTGTATTGGTTTTTGATGGAAATGGTCACAGTCTCTGTACTGCCAAAGATTATGGTGATTTTGAGATGCTGGTTGATTGGAAAATTAAGAAAAATGGCGATAGCGGCATTTATCTCCGTGGTTCGCCCCAGGTGCAAATTTGGGATACTGCCCAATGGCCCGAAGGCTCTGGCGGATTATATAACAACCAAAAAAATCCCAGCAAGCCATTGAAATGCGTTGATAATCCCATTGGACAATGGAATTCATTTCGAATCATCATGATGGGAGAGCGAGTTACTGTATATTTGAACGACAGCCTGGTTGTGGACAATGTGGTGATG
>CBFDBN010000656.1:0-2086 GCA_965603055.1 uncultured bacterium
CGCGGTTCAGGGAAAATGGCGAAATAGAATTTTTAGGGCGAATTGATTACCAGGTGAAAATTCGAGGCTTTCGCATTGAATTAGGTGAAATTGAAGCTGCATTGTACAAACATCCTGCCATAAAGACGGTAGTGGTTGTCGCTCGTGAAGATTCAAAACGTGAAAAAAAATTAATTGCCTATTTAGTTTTCGATAAAAAGGCTGATAGAGAGTTGACGACGACTGAGTTGTATAATTTCGTAAAACAGGACCTGCCAGAATACATGATTCCATCAACTTTCATGGTGTTGGATGAGATGCCATTGACTCCCAGTGGCAAGATTAATCGCAAGGCTCTGCCAACACCGGAATTGGGACGTCCCGAATTAGAAAAACCTTATGTACTGCCCCGGACGCCAACAGAGGAGTTGCTGGTTGGAATATGGAAACAAGTTTTAGGTCTCGAACAGGTTGGAATTTATGATAACTTTTTTGAGCTGGGCGGACATTCGTTATTGGGAATAAGACTACAGAGCCGAATAAGAGATACTTTTCAAGTGGAATTGCCCTTGCCAAAAATTTTTGAAGCCCCAACAGTGTCAGAGCTTGCCAATGTAGTTGAAATTGAAAGGTTGTCTGGAAAAGGATTTGAGGCGCTTCCCATAAAACCGATTTTAAGAGATCAGGAATTGCCATTATCTTTTGCCCAGCAACGTCTCTGGTTTCTTGATCAACTGGAACCGAACAGCTCGTTTTATAATCTCCCCACTGCCATGAGGTTGAAGGGAAAGCTCGATGTCGAAGTGCTGGAAAAGAGTATCAATGAAATTATTCGTCGGCATGAAACGCTGCGCACCCAATTCACTTCAGTTAAGGGAAAACCGCAGCAAATCATAGTTGCCGAGCTATCAATCAAGCCTGAGATGACCGATCTTAGCAGGCTGGCACAGGATGAGCAACAAACAAAGGCTCAACAATTGGCAACAGAGGAGGCTCAACTTCCGTTTGACCTGACCCTGGCGCCACTATTTCGTGTCAGTTTGATCAAACTGAATGATGAGGAACATATTGTCCTGTTTACAATGCATCACATCATTTCTGATGGATGGTCGGTTGGTGTTTTGGTGCAAGAGGTGGCTGCGCTTTACGAAGCCCTCTCAAAAGGAACAGCATCTCCTTTGGCGGATTTGCCCATTCAATATGCTGATTTTGCCGTGTGGCAGCGGGATTGGCTGCAGGGAGAAATTCTGGAAAAACAGGTAAATTATTGGACCGAGCAGTTGAAAGATAGTCCGCCTGTTTTAGACTTGCCAACCGATTTGCCGAGGCCTGCCATGCAAAGTTTTCGAGGGGCATCTTTGTACCGAAAATTTTCCCCTGGTTTATTAAAATCGTTACAAGCACTGGGTCAGCGAGAAGGGGCGACGCTATTTATGATTTTGATTGCTGCATTCAAAACATTGCTGTTTCGTTATAGCGGACAAAATCGAATCAATGTTGGAACCCCTCATGCCAATCGGGATCGAATTGAGACAGAAGACCTGATCGGATTTTTTGTAAATACGCTGGTAATGAGTACAGACCTGTCGGGTCATCCAACTTTCAAAGCGCTGTTGCAGCGGGTGCGTGATATCGCGTTTGGCGCTTATGCGCACCAGGATGTACCATTTGAAACGCTGGTCGATACCTTGCATCCCCAGCGCGATTTGAGCCATACACCACTTTTTCAGGTGATGTTCGTGCTCCAGAATGCACCGATGCAATCGCTGGAAATGGAAGGACTTACTTTTGAATCCATTCAGATTAAAAGTGGCACCGCCAAATTCGATCTTTCATTGGTCGTTGTTGAGAGTGAAAATGATCTTTCTGCAGTGATCGAATACAATACAGATTTGTTCTATGCCGGGACGATTGAGCGAATGTTCGACCATTTTGAGTTTTTGCTGGAAAATATTATCGCAAACCCGGAGCAATCGATTGCCACCATTCCACTGATCAAGGCGGATGAGTCGCATCAAATGCTTTACGAGTGGAATGAGACCAAAGCAGATTTTCCAAGTGACAAATGCATGCACCAGTGGTTTGAATCGCTGGCAGAACAAAATCC
>CBFDBN010000657.1:0-2085 GCA_965603055.1 uncultured bacterium
TTATGGTATGATGATGAGCAATAGCCACTTTTTTAAAGGCTTAGCTTAGACATCTGCAAAATTAAAATATAGTTGTCATTTCGAACGGAACGAAGTGGAGTGAGAAATCTGTATATCTTATAATATCAGTTGGTTAACCAGATTTCTCACTCCGTTCGAAATGACAATCTATCCTATTTTGCAGATCTCTTTGAAATAATTAAAGCTTTGGAAATAAATTGATATAATTAGCAACCAATCCAAACTGGCGATTTCTTGTCGACAAAATTTACTTTCACCAATCCCATCCTTCGCATATCCACCAATTGGCGCAATACCCGTTTTGGCGGAAGGTTTAGTTGTTCAGCCAGGTTTATGGCACTTAATGGCGTGCTTTTTAACCGTAATTTAATTTCCTGTATGGACAATTCGTCCATCACGACTTCTTCAAATAATCGATGAATCTCATGCTCGGTAAATTTTTCACCGTACAGATTCCCCTGTTCCAAAAATTCCTGGCGTTTACCGACAACCCAGCGAAGTTTTTTACCCTCAACCGCTCTTCGTGCGGCGGTAAGTTTTAATTTTAATTCTTTTGGTGATATATTTTCGCTTGTACCCAGCTTCCCGAATTCACGAGCCTGGTTCTGAAATTCAGTGACAAACGAGACGAACTTTGCCCCTTCTGCGCTGGACATCATCCGAAGAACCAATCGATTCGGATTAATACCGGCATGTTTCAAAATCTTCTGGGTCATCATAATTTTCCCCCGGGCATGAAAATTCCCGGAAGAATAGTGGCATTCTCCCGGCAGGCAAGCGCCCACAAACACGCCATCTGCGCCATGGAAAAATCCCTCGATCATCATCACTGGATCAACTCGCCCGGAACACATCACCCGAATGATGCGGATGTCAGGACTGTACTGAAGCCTCGCAACCCCGGCGAGGTCTGCGGCACCGTACGCTCACCAGTTGCAGCAGAAAGCGAGAATGTTGGGGTGGAAATTTTCTGACATTTGGATTATCCTTTGCTTATTTAATTTTGTGTTAAACTCTATTCTAAAAAAGGTAGATTGACCATCTATTCATTTGATAAGCCTAAATATCGCTTTATATGTTTAACCAATCGGTCATCGATTTCTGTGTGCCTGGGAACTGGTTGTTTCATGCCAGTAACAGGATTAAGATAGATATCATGTTTTGCACCATGTCGATGCAAAATACAATCTTTTGCTACAAATTCTCTTATGAATTCCTTACGTTTCATAAAGCAATTTCTTTCATCTCGTATTGCTCTGGCACATCATCCATTACCATAAGTTTATAGGCATCTTTAATGTTTTCCTCGAGTTCCTCCAATGTTTCTCCCTGGGTCATAATCTCTGGGTGTTCAAACAATTTTCCCAGCCAAAATTTCTCCCCCTTCCAATATATCATTGTAAGATTTTTATCCATTTTATTCCCCTTCTAAGAAATCTGTATAATGAAAAATATCACTTCAGCAAATTAATAATAATTAGTATTCAAACGCCACCTGAATCTGCGCCAGCAGTTGCTCATTAGTATAATGATTCATCTTGATCGCATGTTTATAACAGGTCGATCCGCAAGTCCCACAGCCCTTGCAGGCGACTGCAACAATATTTGCTTTGATCCCTTTTGCTGTCTGAACCATTTCGATAGCTCCATAAGGGCAAACCGAAGCACAAAGCCCACAGCCACGACAGGCATCTTCATCAACCAGCATTGAAACAATTGGCTCGACTTCGACCTCTTTTCGCGTTAAATGAATCGAAGCCCGAGCTGCTGCGCCCAATGCTTGATAAATCGATTCGTATGTCGTTGCTGGCCAGTGCGCAGTACCACAGATATAAATCCCATCAGTCGCAAAATCTACCGGGCGCAATTTGATATGTGCCTCCAGGAAAAACTTGTACTCATCCAACGGCACTTTCAACATCTTTGACAGGTCTTCGACACCTTCATTAGGGATAAAAGGAGTCGCCAGCGCTACCAGATCAAAATCGATCTTCATTTCCCTGCCGAGAACATCGTTAAATACGGTTACGCTTTTTTCTGCAACTTCAGGCGGTTTCTTTTCCG
>CBFDBN010000658.1:0-2063 GCA_965603055.1 uncultured bacterium
AAGTCATGGGCTTTCTGGAATTTCTATCCTGAAGAAAATAAAAAAAATTGATCCTGAATTCCACGATGCCAGCTTTGCCATAGGTTCGTACAAATATTGGCGAAGTCAAAAGACGAAATTTTTGAGTTGGTTGCCTTTGATTTCAGATGAACGAAAGGAAGGGATCGAAATGGTTCGTCGGGCAGTGGATAATGGAAAATATATTCGTTACGCTGCCATGAATGAGCTGACCTGGATATTATTAGATGCCGGTAACGCAGATGAAGCATACTCATGGGCATTAAAAGGGCTGGAAAAATTCCCCCAGAGTCGCTTTTTTCTCTGGGGGGCAGCAAAAAGTGCAGTAACAGTGGAAAATTATTCAGCGGCTGTTCCCCTCTTTCAAAAACTATTGGATTCTATCATCCAGGCGCCGTTTGATAACTATTATAACGAGTATATCTGTCGGGTCAAATTGGCGCAATGTTTCGAGAAGCTGGGCAGGTTTGCTGAAGCCTCAGTTCAAATTATCTATGTTGAATCCCTGCCCCTCTCTCCTGGGATTAATAAGAAGCTGAAAAAACAGCACAAAGAGCTGTCTCAACTCAAGAAAAAACTTTCATTCATCGCCAAAATTGAATGCCCGGTAGATTCTTTATCCACCGAATACGATTTTGCAAATAAACAGCGCAGCCAATAAACCTGCCAGGTCACCAACCAACCCGGCTGGCACCGCATGGCGGGTCTTTTTGATTCCCACTGCACCGAAATAGACGGCAATCACATAAAACGTCGTCTCGGTACTACCGAAGAACGTGGAGACGAGCCTGCCAATAAAAGAATCCGGTCCGTGTTCCTTCATGACCTCGGTAGCAATGCCAAGCGTTCCGCTTCCTGAAAGCGGGCGCATCAAAGCTGCTGGAAGGGCTTCGGCTGGCATCCCGATGAAATCGGTAACCGGGGAAATGATTTTTATGAATATGTCCATCGCCCCTGAGGCACGGAACATGCCGATGGCGACTAAAATGGCGACGAGATACGGAATAATTTTGATAGCCACTTCAAACCCGCCTTTTGCCCCATCGACAAATGCTTCATAAACCTTTACTTTATTTTTGATCGCTAAAACCGGAATAATAAATAGCAAAAATGGAATTGCCCAAACTGAAACAAAAGTGATAATCTTTTCAAACATCTATTTTTCCTCCGATCCATTTGAATTTTCTGATGATTCCTGCCCTGATGAAGAATTAACTGTTGCTTCTTTCATCTTAAACATCGGTAAACGCTGAAACAGTTTTGTAACTGTCACCGCAATAATCGTGGCACAACCTGACGCAAAGATAGTCGTGCCGATAATTTCGGCTGGACTTTTCGATCCCAACGACACTCGAACGCCGATGATTGTAGCCGGAATCAAAGTCACGCTGGCGGTGTTCAGGGCGAGGAAGGTCGCCATGGCATTGGTAGCCGTATCTTTGGTTTTATTGAGCTTTTGCAGCTCTTCCATTGCCTTTAAGCCGAGCGGTGTGGCAGCATTGGACAATCCCAGCCAGTTGGCGGCAATGTTTAATATCATCGCCCCCATTGCCGGGTGTTCTGGTGGAATTTCCGGGAATATACGCTTGCTGATTGGTTTAATAGCCCTTGCCAACATTTTAACCAGACCAGCTTCTTGAGCAATATTCATGATGCCAAGCCATAACGCCATAATACCGATTAAATCAATGGCAATTTTAACGGAAGTATTGGCGTACTCAAAAGCTGCTTGTGTTACCTGTTCGATTCTGCCATTAATCGCGCCAACAATCAGCGCTATCACTACCAGGAAAAGCCAGATCCAATTTAACATTCCATTCTCTCCTATTTTTGATTTACGATTAAATTAATTTTCTGAAAAATTTAATCTAATAAGGTACAATTTTTTTAAAGAGAGTCAAGTGTTTTTTGGTTTGTTAGGTAATTTGGTTATTAGGCACTTATCGCGCAACATCGACCAGTTTGTTGTCGATAATTAGTTGTTATTATTTATTAAATTTCTAACTCAACGCAGAGGCGCAAAGTACACAGAGAAAAAAAATAGC
>CBFDBN010000659.1:0-2042 GCA_965603055.1 uncultured bacterium
AATAAAAAGAACTCCGATGTCTTTTGGATTTACATTTTAGAATGTGAAAACGGAAATTATTATACTGGCTATACCAGGGATTTAGCGAAGCGTTATCAACAGCATTTGAACGGCAAAGTTAAATATACCCGTAGTTTTAAGCCAATACGCATCGCCCAATGCTGGCAACTGTTAGATGAAGTCGGTATCGCACTGAAAATTGAGCGATTTATTAAACGACAAACTCGGATAACAAAAGAGTCTTTGATCAGTTCTCCTGAAAAACTTTGCCAGATGTTGCAAGGAAGATTAAATCTCCATCCTAAGATGCAACCTTTTGATCTAATGAAAATAGGAGAAGCAGAATAACAAAAGAGGATTGAATATCAAATCGGATCTTGAAAAATTTTCCAACTGATAGAAACAACCCAACGGATGAAAATTTTCTTTTAAATCCATTGGATTCATCTATCAGTTGGAAAATAAAAAATAGTAACGTTTTCATTGATCCAGTAATCCATCACTCCAGAACTCCATTACTCCGATCAATACGTCTTCAACTTCCCGATCGCTTCCTCAACTGCATGAAGAATCTCTCTCTTTTTCACCGCTTCCATCATATTATTATGATCTGGATATAACGGTCGATCCTCATCAAGATGATTAACAACTTTTCGGATGGCAGCATGCGCAGCCAGCGTGCCTTTGCCGGGGTTAAAATCTCTGAAATCCAATGCTTGGGCAGCCGCGATAAATTCAATTCCCAAAATCCCATAAGCATTATCGATGATTTGTTTTGTTTTTAAAGCCGTATTCATTCCCATGCTGACAAAATCCTCCTGATCGGCTGCGGCTGGAATCGATTGAACAGAAGCCGGCATGGAAAGAATGCGTTGCTCCACGATCATCATATCAGCCGTGTATTGACTGAGCATGTGCCCTGAAAACATGCCAGCGCCTTTAGTGAGGAAAGCCGGGAGTCCCACACTCAAGGCAGGATGGAGCAGGCGATTCAAACGACGTTCGGAAATGACGCAGACCATTGTAATGCAGGCGCCAAGCATGTCCAATGGCACGCTAATTGGCGATCCTTGAAAATTGGCGCCAGTCAACACAATACCATCATCTGGCAGAAAGATTGGATTGTCGCCCACACCATTGAGCTCAATTTCAAACTGACTTCTGGTCCAGCGTAAATGATCCCTGGCAGCGCCGATCACCTGTGGCGTTGATCTCATGCTATAGGCATCCTGGACTTTGACTTTAATATTTCCAGTTAACAGATCAGAATCATCGATTACTTTTCTAATATTCTCCGAAGATGTCACTGCACCCTGAAATCCCCGCAATTGATGTAATCGTGGGTCATACGGTTTCATATTTGCCATCAATGCTTCGAGGGTCATGGCAGCCGCTATTTCAGCCTGTTTTAAAAATCGTTCAGCTTCGTAAATTTGCAGGCAGCCCATAGCTGACATCAAATTACTGCCATTAATCGCTGCCAGACCATCGCGGGCTTTTAACCCGGGGATGGGAATTCCGGCTTTTTCCAATGCAACATGACCTGGCAATCGCTGTCCCTGGTAGAATGCTTCCCCTTCGCCCATTAAAAGCAACGCAATCTGGCTCATGGGCGCAAGATCACCGCAGGCGCCAACGCTGCCTTTTTTGCAGACCACTGGCGTTACTCCACGATTTAACATATCCACATAAGTCTGGGTAATTTCAGGGCGACAACCAGAATGACCATTGGCATGAACATTAATTCGACTTAGCATTGCCGCTCGAACTTCTTCGACGGGTACTGGCTCCCCAATTCCTGCTGAATGGTTGTAGACCAGGTATTTTTGAAATTGCCCCATCTGCTCATCGTTGAGAATTACTTCACACAACTCACCAATTCCAGTATTGACACCATACATTATTTCTTTTTCTTCGATCTTCTTTTCAATAAACGCACGACATTTTTTAATCCGCTCGATCGCATCCGAATGAAGCTCGACTTTTTCCTTTCCGTAAGCGACTTGATAGACGTCCTCGATAGTCAGGTTTTTTCCAGTAAT
>CBFDBN010000660.1:0-2019 GCA_965603055.1 uncultured bacterium
TGGGGTAAATGTTTTACCCTGCTTTTGGTATTGCGCCAGCCATTGCTCAAACCTTTGGTTCACACTATCGCCAAAAGTCGCCAGTTCATCTTCCATTCCAACCGCATGTCGGATCAGCGAAATCAGGTCAGTCAGCATTCTTGTCGTTGCAGCGCCCTTTACTTTGTTCTGTTCCAATGCCTGGGCATTTTCTTTGGCTTTGGGATCAAAGCCAGCAAAATTCACTTTATCCAGGTTAATATCATCCATAATCTGGTCATATTCAGAACGTATCTTTTCCAACAATACCGTAATTCGCCATCATCAAATCTTTTAATGGGACAGTCTTTTTTCGTTCCAGCGATCGAGACGTGGTCTTAACCGATTTGCACACGCCGACGGCATCGATGATGACAAAGTGGGTTTTATTGCTAACTGCGCTATCAATAAAATTGTGCTGCAATCTCTGGACATTATACAATTCGGTGAACTTTCGCTTATCATCAGGAGGGGGGAAATTTTGCAGTTCCTGTTCGGCTTGCTATCCCAGGTTTCGAGTGTCCACCAGGAACAGGATTCGTGCGGCATCAGCAAATTTAAGCAACCGATAAATAGAAGTGATGGCTGTAAAGGTTTTGCCACTTCCCGTTGCCATTTGAATGAACGCCCTGGGTTTATTTTTAGCAAATGACTGTTCCAAATTTCGAATCGCTCGAATTTGGCAATCCCATAATCCTTCAATATTCAATCTGGGAAATTGTGTTAATTTTCTTCGAAGCGTGGCTGATTGTTTCAACCATTCTTGAAGCGTCTCGTGTTGATGAAAGGAGAAAACAACCCTGAATCGAGGTTTTGGATCTCTGTTATTTTTAAATCGTGTTTCCACGCCAGGATTGAATTTTTTATACTCCTGAACAATCCATCCTGCTGCAGTTAATTGTTTGTCGATTTCTCTTCTGGCTTCCTGTTCTGGAGTCATTGGATTTATTTCCATATATTTTGTCATGAACTGTGAAAGGAAGGATTAGTAAAATCTTGCAGAATTAAATTAAAAAATAAATTCAACAAAGTTAACAAAAATTATGAAGGAGAGATTTTTATTTTATGAAATATTTGTCAATTTTCATGTTGCATAATTCAATTTTTTTTTCGATATTATTGTTGGTTGTTGAGTGAGTTGAGTTAGTTAAGTCAGTTAAGTGTGGTAAGTCAGATAGTTTGATTTATAATCTTTTTCAAACCACCAGCACCCACTCACGACTCACCACTAACCACTCACAAAAGCAGGAAGGAAAGTCAGTGGAAAAGTTTATCTTTTTACTCGCAATCGTTGTATTGATTACTTCATGTGCTAAAAAGCCTCAAAAAGACTACCCCATCAAACCGGTCCCGTTCACCGATGTTCAAATCAAGGATAATTTCTGGCAGCCGCGCATGAAGACCAATCGCTCGGTTACGATTCCGTATGATTTCAAAAAATGTGAGGAAACGGGCAGGATCGATAATTTTGCCAAAGCTGGCGGATTGATGGAAGGAGAATTTGTCGGGATTCGTTACAACGATTCGGATGTGTATAAAGTGATCGAAGGTGCTGCCTATTCGTTAAGCCTGCATCCCGATCCGAAGCTGGAGAAATATCTCGATGATTTGATCGCGAAAATCGCAGCCGCGCAGGAAGATGATGGCTATCTTTACACCACCCGAACCATCGATCCGGAGAATCCGGCACGGAATGCTGGCAAAGAACGCTGGTCGTACATGATTCATAGTCACGAGCTTTATAATGTGGGGCATAGTTACGAGGCAGCAGTGGCATATTTTCAGGCGACCGGCAAGCGATCGTTGCTGGATGTTGCCATCAAAAGTGCTAATTTGATTGATTCGGTTTTCGGTCCTGGGAAAAAGCACAATCCGCCAGGACATCAGGAGATTGAGATCGGTCTGGCAAAATTGTATCGCGTGACAGGAGATGAAAACTATTTGAAGCTGGCGAAGTTTTTTCTGGATACTATCTTTTTTCTGTTTGTGCTTCTTTTTCTT
>CBFDBN010000661.1:0-2010 GCA_965603055.1 uncultured bacterium
CCTGCGCCAGATCGGCGGATCGAGTTCTTCGAGAGTGATTTTAAATTGATAGACCTTATTGTATTGCTCTTTCATATTCTCCTCTTTTTTTGTCCCGGTTTTTTAAATTCATTATAGCATTTCAACCACGCCAGTTTGTAAATCATATTTAGCAGCAATAATTGTCACTTTGCCATTTTGAACATATTCAGCTAAAAGCGGTTTAGCAGAACGAATTTGTTCGGCAACGTTTATAGCATTGGCACGAACAACATCTTCAACACTATCACCGCTATGGTTTTTCACATTAGTAATAGCAGGCTGAATTGCGAAAGCAATCAGCGACAAATGTCCCTTCAATTCTGTCCTGGCTATGGCAGCTTTCACTGCGCCACAATCTGAATGTCCCAATACCATTACTAATGGAGTTTGTAAATATTGCACTGCATATTCGATGCTCCCCAGAACAATGTCATCGAGAATGTTCCCAGCCACACGGATGACAAATAGATCGCCCAGTCCCTGGTCAAAAATAACTTCAGGAGGAACCCTGGAATCCGAACAGCCAAGAATGACTGCAAAAGGATATTGACCTGTTATTAGTTCAGTCCGACGCCGGGGAGTTTGATTTGGATAGGTCATTTCTGAAGCGACAAATCTTTTGTTGCCTATTAATAATCGCTCAATAGCTTGCTTGCCAGTAAAATTTTTAATCGTTTGTGTATTCAAGAGGATAAATTCTTTGGTAATTGTGCTTCTATTTTACCAGAAATATAATCAATATTCAATCGAGTATTCCGAAAAAAGTCAAGTCCGAGTAAACCATCAACCCTGGCCGTTGGTGGAAGCGTTTGACATATAATACGAAAATGTTCTTTTATAATGCTCAGGGCTTCAATTTTTCTCACCATTATGGGTGGTGCAAATTCTACACCGCTACCGGTAGTCATGTGGACTCTCTCTTTGACAATTGCTGGATCATATCCGATGATCATTGCCACATCCCAATTGATCAGGGATGAAGTTGCCCCTGTATCCAAAGCGAGGTGTACGATCGTATCACCATCTGGGCCAAAAATATGAGTCGGAACTATAATCAGTCCTGTTTCAAGGTTAAGCTTAAAACTCATAATATAATCACCGTGTCTTGTGGTATTTGTCCCGTGTAAAAAATTGCCGAATGTTCAGGCTTAAATTCCCTGGCTTTGCGATATACTTCGTCTCTATCTTTGCTGTGCCAGAGGATTTTTCCACTCTTAATTTTAAGTCCCTCCTCGGTCTCTGGATTCTCAATTAAAATCCACTCGGATTCAAATTTTTCTTGTATTTCTGCTAAAGAAATGACTTCATTCATGATTTTGCTCTCCATGTGATAAATGAAAAATTTATATTTTCATTTCTACACTACATAATGTAACTTGCTTTATGATAAATGTCAAGTAAAAAATTGGATGAAGATTAATTAGAAATAATTTCGTCTACTCCTAACCTGGACAGATCAGAACCAAAAAGAAATGAATAGGACGCGGATCGGACAGATTAAGCTGATCAAAACGGATTTTTTTGACAGTGATAAGTAATCCGTTTAAATCCGTTCGATCAGTTAAATCAGCGTTCTATAAAATCTTTGCCATTGTACAAGAAATTTTCGGTTTAGGTGCTATTTTAATTGACAATTGTAAATTGAAAATTCACAATTGACAATTAAATTTTTAACCAGGATCAACATCGACAACAAAATTGTCTTAGTTGGTTCATAAGTGCCTACTTCCTCTCCAACACAACCTCCCCTCGATCCACCTTCAACGACCCAAACTGCGGATTTTGCTCGTAATTATACTTACTCTTCGCTTCATCAGCAACATGCTTTTTTAGATAGAGACTCAGCTCTGTTGAGGTAATGTACATATCCTGATTAAAATCCGCCGCTCCCTTTAAGCCATTTTTGAGAATTCGAGTGAAAAGTCCATCTACCGCTTCCTCTTTTTTCCCTCCGGCTGCGATGATATTTCTGGAACGTTTATCAACTTG
>CBFDBN010000662.1:0-1991 GCA_965603055.1 uncultured bacterium
TCTCGACGAAGCAAGCATGCTCGCTCTCGGATTAATCGACAATCTCAGCTAAAAGAAACGCTCACACAGATAGATGAATCACACTGATATTACTTGATATTTTCATCCGTGTGTTTCTTCAATCCGTGTCAGTCATTTCAAAATCATCAGGATTATAGCCCTGTTCACGAAGAAAATTGAAAATTTCTTCCAATTTTTCCTGATTCAAAGATGGCGTCCGGCTTAAAATCCAGCCATACTTGCGAGAGGGTGTTCCAACAATGGCATAATCATAATCTTCTCCCAGGCCAATAATCCAATAATCGCCCCAGAATAATGATATTCCAAAAATCCTGACAAAGCTGACTTTCAATTTGGCGTTGGATTTTGTATCGACTACTCGTGCAATGCCCTTTGCTTCAATAACATTTCCATCTTTCTTGATACATCGATTGAGGACATCAATTTTGCCATCATCTCGCAAGGCATACTGCGCCGTTGTTCCCCGATCGCACTTTCGCTGAAATCGATTGGGGATTTTGGCGATTTCGTACCACAATCCTGTGTATCGATCCAGATCGACTTTATCAACTGTCTTGAGCAATTTTTTATCTTGCGCTTCGGTGACAGAAAGGTGTCCAAAGAAAAAAACAGCTATGATAGCATTACTTATGATCGATGTTAAAATTTTACACATATTTTATTTTTTTCCTTTCAATGATTTTCAGCCTTGCGAAGGTTCAGAACCTTTGCAAGGCTTAGCTGGTTGGAATCCGAAAATAAATTTTTCTTGTTCTCTAAACAATAACCACGGAATTATCACAATCACCCAAATGAGTTCTGACATATTTATCCGCTTCCCAATCATTTTCCCAGGTTTTGCTATCAATGAGATAACGGAATTGATATTCGCGACCGGTTTCCAGATTGAGGGTCGCTGTAAATGAACCATTTTTCATTTTTTTCATCGGTGTTGCTTGTTCATCCCAATTGTTAAAATCGCCAACCAGGTTTACGGTAGTGGCAGAATGTGCCGCTTTTTTCGGTAAAGAAAAAGTTACCTTGCAGCGAGGTTTATTCTCCAAATATTTCTTCTTGAGACTCATGATGCTTCTCCTTAAAAATAATAAACAATGTTTTCAATTTCTGTACAACCGTATCATATAAGCTTTGAAAACCAAAAATGTTCCCTAATTTTTTTCTGTTGAATCAAAAGGAGTAATGGGGTGCGGGAGTATAGGAGTGTTTGATCGATGGAGTAATGGAGTCGTCTCACGCCAAGCCGCCAAGAATATACACGATGGAGTGCATTGTCCACCTTCGATCAATTAATTAATAGATCTGCCTATGGCATAGCCGTCAACCTATCTCTGTAAGCATTTGATATCATTGTTGTTGTTGAGGAGGGTGGTTAGACGCAGTCCTATATTCTTTTCATTCCGAAATCGTAAATCAAAATAATCCAGCTATCTCGATTTTAGATTTACGAGTTTAGATTTACGAATGTAGATTTACGAATTGTCCTCAATTTGAAAGTCTTTTTGATAAAATTTTATTATGATTTAACGAACAAGAACTTGCTTTTTTTTTAATTCTAAAATCGTCACTCGTAAATCGTAAATCAAAATAAAAGATACAAATCATAAAATTTGCCAGGAACTTTTAATTTTTACATACGTTCATGTATGTAAGTTATATTAAAAAGTGAGGTGAAAATTATGAAACGCACCAAAGCGGAGGCTGATGTCACTCGACAACAGTTGTTGGAATCGGCTTTGCGGGTATTCAGCGAAAAGGGGTATGCTGCCACCCGGCTGTCAGATATTGCTGTTGCAGCGGGCGTCACCCGGGGAGCAATCTATCATCATTTTGGAAATAAGAAAGAGCTTTTTATTGCGCTGTTCAAAGATCGGGCAGATCCCTATTTCCAGATCGTTTCTGAAATATTAAGCTCTGATTTATCACCGCTGGAAAAAATTCGGAAGTTGATGATAACGATGTTGCAAAACTTT
>CBFDBN010000663.1:0-1984 GCA_965603055.1 uncultured bacterium
GGACCCGCAAAGTAAACCGTGTTTTCCAGGCGAATTGGAGCGCCTTTATATAGATAGAATCAGCCTGTTCAAATTGATTTTGCTGTAAATACATGTTGGCATCATTCATCATCAACAAAACAGCCAATTCCTGTTGAACAATGGTATTGTTTCGATTGAGAAATTCTTTCAAATGTTCTATTTCACCGCGATAAAGATCAGTACTCATCGCAGCGCCAGGGCTTCCAATATACCCCTTTCTCATCCCATCGAGCCGATTTAGAATCGATTCCAAAATATTTTTTACTTTTTTATCACCCCGGTTACCCAGTGATCCCATTCCCTGCTCGAATTGAGCCAAGGCTTCTTGAAACTGTCCATCCAATTCAAAGGCAAGTCCCTTCAGATTATGGATAGCAGCGGTTAGCAGCACATTAGATTGCACGTCGCGGTGGTGCAAAGCTTTGTCATAAAAATCCAGGGCATCTTCAAACTTATGTTCGGCGATTGACATTTTTGCCTGGCGGACAAATTCAAAGACCTGTTCCCGCTCGGATAAAATTTTACTCTCCTGTGAGAGCAGGGTATTTGAAAATGTAACTAATAAAATGATTAAAAATCCATTGTAAATTAGAATTTTTCGATTCATTTAACGCTCTCCAATAAGAACCGATTCCATCGCTGGCAGCGATGGAATCGGTTAAAATATGTGACACTTTATCCCGAAATGAAAATAAATCACTTTAAACTTAAAACTTTAAAAACCTTTTTCACCCCGGTTCACGATCAGAACTTTCTGGAAGGTAATCCAGCTTTGTGGATCGATTTCTACTCTCTCTTGACCGGCACTGGCTAACAATCGACTGAAGATATCTTTTTTTACAAAAGCACGCTTGTATTTCAAATTTCTTCTGGCTGGAGACTTATCGAAGTTAAAAGGTTCAATACTCAAAAATATTTTTAATATATCCTTAACCTGATCCATCCCGTCCGGAATGAATGTCTCAAATATTTCTTTCCAGTTTGACTCTGGAGCGATAGACACAGTACCCCCTTCATTGGGGTATAATTGTAAAATATTTCCATCCGATGAAAGGTCAAAAATTATAAAATTTAGCTTTGTATTTGATTGATTGTTCAGAATGCATTCAAAGCTCTCCCCTTCGTTCGCAATTAAAGCTCCAATATCCTGTTCTTCATGAGTGGGTTCCATTTCTGTTAATCGGTTTAGAACAAACTCTACTTCAAGTGAAGGCTCGGGGTTTTCTATTGCTAAAATATTGAACCACCTGGTCCATTGATGATCTGGACCCAATGTTTTTTCCGACATTCTGAACGCTGCTGTTGCTATTTCGGGAATTTGATTACCTTTGTTCTCTGCGTAAAGACGAACAATTTGATTTGCCAATCCCTCGGCAGCAGCCTCACGCACGATCATATCACGATCATCGAATCCTGCAATAATTTCTCCAAGCAGACCATCATCTTTCATCTTGCCAAGTGATTTATAAACTTCAGCGCGTACATCGCTGCTCGGATCATTGCGATTTCTTAGCAAAACGTCGATAAATTCATTCCTTCCAATATATCCCAATATTTTTACTGCACCCTGACGTTTTAAAAAATTCTCATCCCGTAGCGCATCCATATAGATTTCTAAAGATGCATCATCCCGGTAATTCGCCAAAATTTTTATTGTTTTTTGTCGAACTGGCAGATCATTGTCTGCTAATTTTTCAACCAAATGAGGAACCACTTCAGTATCTTTCAATTCCGCAATTTTATCGACCGTTTCCCCCCGAACTCGAGGAGAGGTATCATTCAACTCTTCCAGCAATTCTTTTTGCTCAGTTAATGCTATTTGCGGCGTTCTGATCTTCTCCAACGCTTTGGATACTTCGGTGGTCACATATCCAATTTTTTCTATTTTTATTCTATTCAATAGCGGATTGATAGCACGATCATCACCAATTTTACCGAGCGACTGGGCAGCGGCACGTCTTAT
>CBFDBN010000664.1:0-1953 GCA_965603055.1 uncultured bacterium
CACAACAGATTTTCACCAGGCACAGTAATTGAGCAGAGAGGGATACATCATTTATGACGATGATGGAGCAATCATGTCTCAAGTTAGCCGCAATCTCACTATTATCAAGAAACCGAAATTTTTGGATCGATTTTAAGCTGCAGATGACAAATAAAATAAAGAAAAGAAAATTTGTTAACTCCCCTATAAAGCTTTTTTAGATTTGGGATTAGAACGTCGAATTTTGAAAGCGGAAGGCAAAAATGCCTAATAGAGGATCCCATGGAATTAGGTGCATTTTCAGTCAGCTTAGCTGTCAAAGATATTGAAGTTTCCAATATCTATTATGAAAAATTAGATTTCCAGGTTTTTTCCGGGGACTCGGCTCAGAATTGGTTGATCATGAAAAATGGGGATCATACCATTGGACTATTTCAAGGAATGTTCGAAAAAAATATTTTGACCTTCAATCCTGGTTGGGACCAAAACGCCAATAAGCTCGATTCTTTCACCGATGTGCGTGATCTTCAGCGAGAGCTTAAAGCCCAAGGTGTGAAATTTGAAAGTGAAGCCGATGTGAGTACGACGGGACCGGCGAGCTTTATGATCATTGATCCTGATGGGAATCCAATTTTGATTGATCAGCACGTTTGATCATCGGTTTTATGCTAAAATTTGTGTTCAGTGGAATTTACTCGTCGCACAAAAATTCTGCTTGACATTTTAGGACGAATTTTGTATTATCAATTGAAAAATTAAAAATTGAATCGATAGAATTGATTAACATTTGCTGATAAGATTTGAGAACAATATCATTTTCATTGGGTATTTTGCTTTCAGTTTCTAAGCACATTTTTTTTACCTTTCGAGACGATGATTCACTCACAGAATGAAAGGATAGTTTAATATGCCAAAATATGCAAAAGTTCTGGTCGATCAAAACGCTTTATTGAGTGTACAAGAAAGCATCAGTATCGGCAAACAAATCCTTCAAAGAAAGCTTGCAGCATACCAAACAAAACTCGCAAAATTTGAAGAACTGAACAATATGGATACTATAACCTTTAGCGATTTGTTTAATAAGGGTAAATTAGGAGATAAAAAAGAATGGCTGAAATGGGATCACTATGCTTGTGCTATTAATTTGTTAGAAAAAAAACTATCTGATCTTGAAGGTATCAAATATGAACCTTGATTCGCGGCTAAATGATATTTTAATAGCTTGTAAGATCGCAGACTGGTACAGCATAGATATCACAGTTGATTATGATCTTGACTTATCTTTAGGAATCCTGTTTGCCGATGGGAAAATCGTATTCTACAATAATTCGATTCTGGAATTTACTGAGTCAATAACTCCTGACCGATCCAAGTATCGATATCACTACATGGACTCTAATGGAAACTTAATATTTCGTTATGATAATGTCCCACACCACCATGAATTAGCTACTTTCCCAGATCATAAGCATTACCATGATAAAGTCGTTGAGAGCGAGCCAATTGATTTGAGACAGGTAATTGAGGAAATCATTGGTATCATTGTTGATGAAGGTAATGAAAATTAAAAGACTCTTAAAAAAGTTTCAAATTGACTGTACTATGATTTCATGGTATTATTCCGTGGTGGATATTATAGCCGCTTTAACCGACAGCCCCACGCCAAGGCAATATTGGGGCAAGGTTAAAGAAAGAGAATTTATTCAGCTTCAACTGTCCCAAATTTGGGTACAGTTGAAATTGCCTGCTCAGGACGGAAAAATGCGCCAAACAGACTGCGTAAATACCAAAGGCGCCCTACGCTTAATCCAGTCCATGCCTTCCAAAAAAGCCGAATCGTTTAAACTCTGGCTGGCTGAGGTGATTCAGGATCGGCTGGATGAGATAGAAAATCCTGAGCTTGCTCAGCAACGGCTTGCTTAAATTTTAAATTTGTTCTTGACATTTTTGTAAAAATATGGTATATTCGGTCTG
>CBFDBN010000665.1:0-1936 GCA_965603055.1 uncultured bacterium
TTAGCACCATTTCCTCGAACGCCAGAGATCGTGAAACAACACATCGCTGCCTATTATGCGATGATCACTCACCTGGATCATCACATTGGTCGAGTTTTGGATGCACTGGAGAGACAGGGACTGGTTGAGAATACGATTATCGTGTTTGCGGGAGATAATGGATTGGCGGTGGGACAACATGGTCTGCTGGGCAAACAGAATCTGTACGATCACAGCGTTCGTGTGCCGCTGATCTTTAGCGGGAAAGGCATTCCACAAGGTGTGAAATCCGAGGCATTGTGTTATTTGAACGATATTTACCCGACATTATGTGAATTATTGAACCTGCCCATTCCCAAATCCGTTGAAGCGAAAAGCCTGGCACCGATTTTAAAAGATAAAGAAGCGAAAATAAGGGATGCTGTATTTCTGGCTTATAAGACATTTCAGCGAGCTATCCGAACCGATGATAATTGGAAGTTAATTGAATATCATGTAAATGGCAAGCAGACGAGCCAGTTGTTCGATTTAAATAGTGACCCGTTTGAAATGAGTAACCTGGCGGATCAGTCAGAATTTAAAAATAAACAGGAGTATTTGACTGAACTTTTGTACAAATCGATGAAGGAGTTTGATGATTTTGATTTCAGTTTGATGATGCACGACTTCCTTAAAAAATAGGGGAGGAAAAGCGAGATACAGACAATTGATTGGATTGCTATTATTCAGGTAGAAATATACCAATCTTAAAAAGCTTCAAGAGAATGTCTTCATAAGAAGAAATAATTTTCGATTCTTCAGCTCTTTTAATGATGTGCGTTGTGAAATAGGAATTGAATCCCAGTTCCCTGGCTTCATTTCTTGCTTTTTTGTCATCCATTAAAATAATATCTGGATTTATATCAAAAGACAAATTTAAAACCCCTCTTTCACCTTTGCCTAAATTTCTGGAAAAGGTATGGTCAGTTTTGGGAGTTACGACTTCGATAAAATCGTTTATTGCCTTTGAAATATTTTGTTGTTGATCAGTAATTGTTGTTTCCAAAACCGTTTCCTGGTAAACGGCGTCAGGGACAAGGATTCGCCTAAAAAGTTCTTTGAAGATGTGCAGATGATTAATTCGACCCAATGCAATAAGAGGACTGGAATTTGAAATCACAATCATCTGTCATCCTGTTCCATAATTTTTTCAAAGTTCTTATAGCTTTCTTTGATTTCTCGTGGGGTTGCATTGATAAAAGATAGCCCTTTTTTGCCCAGAAGATCAAAAAATTCTGTGTAAGTGATCCCAAGTAGTTCTGCTGCCCTGCCAAGACTAATATTGCCCTGTTGACGCTGTTCAATTACGAAATCTTCGTACAATGTTTGTTGAACTTGTTCAAGGCTATCAAAACTTTCCAGCATTTCATCAGGAACGTCTATAGTTATTGTTGCCATTCTCAATTCCTTAAATTATTTTAAATCTCTATGATTTTGAAAACTACTGTTTACTTTAATTAATAAAAAATATTGAATAAGTCAAGTCTTTTGTTGTTTTATTTTAGTTAGAATTTTTTAACTTTGGCTTGACTTTTCCGTTAAATTCTGTTAAATTCAAATCAAAAAAAATTAACGCATCAATCCAGCAAAATCATTAAAATCCTGTCCAACAATTCTTAATTAAAACAAATGTGAGGGAGTTATGAACAACACAAAAGCTTTCATCATCTCTATTTTAATTCTCCTTTTTCTGATTAATTGTGGTGGTCCAAAAGATTACCTGAGCGAATCCAAAGCTGACCGTGACGCGCGCATGGAATGGTGGCAGGAGGCTCGATTCGGCATGTTTATTCATTGGGGACTTTATGCCATCCCGGCTGGTGAATGGAAGGGAGAAACCAACCACGCTGAATGGATTCGGACAACGGCACAGATTCCGCTGGAGGAATACGATAAATTCGTTCAGCAATTCAATCCC
>CBFDBN010000666.1:0-1935 GCA_965603055.1 uncultured bacterium
GGGGATAATTGGGAAGTCCCCCTTTGAAGGGGTATGTTAGAAATGATCACAAATTCAAAGTAACAAAAATTTATTAGGAACATATAAAATGAAAAAATACTTTCTACTATTTCTATTAATCCCATTTTCAATCAACGCCCAGGACATCCTTACCGCAGAGGATGCCATAAAAATTGGGCTGAAAAATAATTATGATATCCAGATTGCTCGAAATACGGCGGAAATTGCCAAAAATAATGCTGGGCTGGGAAGATCGGGATTATTGCCGACGTTGGATGCCCTGGGGAGTTATCGCCACAGTTCTTCGGAGCAGGAGACCAATTCTCCCATCGGGTTCGGCAATTCGACATCCCAAAATTTAAGCGGATCCATTGCACTGAACTGGACGCTGTTCGATGGATTTCAGATGTTTGCCAATCGCAGCCGTTTCAATGAACTGGCAAAATTGGGTGAGTACCAGGCTCGATATCAAATTGAAAATACCGTTGTTGGTATTCTGGCAGCATATTTTAATCTCGTTCAGCAGGAGCAATTGCTGGATGTGGCAAAAAATTCCCGAGATGTTTCCGAAACCCGATTGAACAAGGCAAAGGTGCGTCGTGACCTGGGTGGAACTTCTGCCACAGATTTGTTGAATGCCCAGGTTTCGTTCAATAATGATGTGGCAACAATTTTGAACCAGGAATTGCAAGTCACCATTGCTCGAAAAAATCTGAATATCCTGTTAGGACGAGATCCTGCGATACCCATTACTGTGGAGAAGGAAATCGCCATCAGTGATGTTGAATTTGAAATCGAAAATTTAATGAAACTGGCAGGGGAACGAAACAGCTTGCTACGATTCACTTTGCAGAACAAACTGGTTGCCGATCAAAATGTGAAGCTGGCGCAATCGGCGTTTTATCCAAGATTGTCGCTCAATGCCAATTATGGTTACACCGACTCACAAACTGAGCGAGAGGTAACTGATGGCGATTCCTTCTTCCCCCAGAATATCGAAAGCCAGACCACCGATGGCGCCGTTGGATTAACGCTGTCATTTAATCTCTTTAAGGGCTTCCGCAACAAAATCGATCTGCAAAACGCTAAAATCGAAGCGATGAACCAGGAATTAGCTTTAGCAGATACCAAAAACCAGGTTGCAGGACTGGTTCAGGAAAAGTATGATACATTTCAAAAACAGGTCGAATTGGTGAGATTGGAAGAACAGAACCAGATCGCTGCCCAACAAAATTTAGACCTGCAACTGGAACGCTACAATATCGGCACTGCCAGCTCCCTGGAATTCCGTGATGCCCAGGTCAATTTAATCCGAGCCCAGACAACATTGATTGCTGCACGTTATCAGGCAAGAATCACCAGGCTGGAGATCAAGCAGTTGATTGGGAAGGTGGGGATTGAGTAGATAAATGTCTGAGTAAAAGATATTTTTTTTATAGGATACAAAAATGCTAAAAATATCATCAACTGTTTTATTGTTATCATTACTTATCACATCATGCACGACCATTAAATTGACAGAAAAAGATGCATTCGATATTAAACGAACAATCAGGTCTGAATTTTTTGAAAATTCACCGCACAAAATTGAAGAAGTAAAATTCCAATCGGGCGATAGCCTTCTGTTAAATGGATGGTATATCAAAAATAATTCAGCGGACGGCACTGTTCTTTACTTTGGTGGTAATGGGTTCGTGATGGTAACGTCTTATCACATTATTAAATCGATCATCGATCAAAATGTAAATTTACTGGTTTTTGATTATCGTGGCTATGGAGAAAATCCAGGCACACCAACTGTAGCTGGCTTAAAAACAGATGGACTGGCGGCTTACGATTTTTTAGTGAAAGAGAAACAGGTTGATCCCCAGAAGTTAATTATTCATGGTCACTCGATGGGTTCATTCATTGCCTCGTTTGTTGCCAGTGAAAAAG
>CBFDBN010000667.1:0-1926 GCA_965603055.1 uncultured bacterium
GTCTCTCTTCCCAGTGGTACTAAATTAGAGCCAGGTATATCGACACCTTTTTCGCGGAGCATTAATTCTAAAAGTTCACGCTTCTCTGGCGATAAATCTTTCATTTGTTCATGAATATCTGCCATATATTTTCCTTAAAAATCCTCACATTTTCAATTCTCACCAATAGCCGATTTAATTCGATTCAGACTTTTTTCAAGTTCTGCAATTAATTTTGTATTAGGAATTTTCCATTTCAAACCAGGCATCATCGTGATAACTGTTTTATCATCCAATATTTGATAATGCAATCCAAAGTGATTAACATAAGGCAAACGAATACCAGGACGTCCGACGACCGGGACCTGTGGAAAAATCTCAGGATGCGATACTAAAACATCTGGCATTGCAGATTTGAATGAACCAAAAATTTTAAGAAATAAAATTGTTATCCCCATTATAATGGAAACATAAATTTGCTGAAACCCGAAACGCGAAACGAGAAACAGTGAGAATATTTTTTGCAATGACAAATGTTTTCTTGCTTTTCGACATTCCTGTGCCTGCGATTCGATTGCCTTTTTCAATAACTCCCTTGCCTGGTCAGGACGTGTATTCCCATTTTCCAGGTATTCCATAAAACGGATAACATCATCGGTAGTAACCACGGCATTCGTCAGGTCCATACAACGATATTTTGACAGGGACAGAAATTGTGAAATTTTCAGAATTTTTCCGGACACTTGCTTAATCGCCATTTGAAGTGCGACGATAAACGTCGGAACGGCTGCAATATTTTGAGATGTGAAATATTTTTTATCTACCCCCTGAATCTCAAAAGTCGCCTGCTGGTTATCCCTCACCCAATTAATATCTCGCTGGGCAAATTTTAGCATGGGTGGATTGACCGTCCATTTTAACTCTTTGGCTGCAGGGAGTTTTGTTTGTGATTTTTCTGCGCTCCCGTTAACCGGGTATGCCTCGGCCCGTTTCTGAATTTCAGCAGCGCCTCGCATCATGGTGTTGCCATCAACGTACGCATTAAAACTACAAACTGTGCACGCCTTTGCATTGCCAAAAACAACGAGTTGAAGGCTGGAATGATACCAGCGGTTGGCATAATTTCCGACCTGGCCGGCCATGGCTGCCTTTGCATCGGTCGCTGGATGACTATCCAGGTCAAGGCAAAGAGTGAGAAAACTATGGCGCAACTCCGAAATATTGGATTGGTTATCCCCAAGCTGCTGAAATTTGTGAAAGATTTTCATCTGGGTAGCGTGTGACGCACTCGTTATTTTTCCTGGCGAATTTGCAGTTCCATCATTTCCATCGGATTTTACCTTTTCCACGATTGCCGTGAGAGCTGCTCTAACTTGTTCAAAAGTCGTTTCTGATCCTAAATCTCCAATTTCTAAAAGAAAATACCGTCCCCCAACAATAACCGTAATTCGTTTTCTTTCTTTGCTTTTATATAGCCAGGCTCGTTTTCCATCGATTGTCAAAGTGGTCGAGAACAGGTTGGGATATTGCCCCATTTCAAGAACTTCACCGCGGTACTGATCTGGCTCCAGCTTGCCTGACTTGATATCGTCTGAAAGACTGCGAGCAGCAAACAGCAATGTTACCGCTCGATCAACAGGATTTAAGGGACGCGGATCGTCTTTTAAAGCCAGGGTAGCAGAATTTATCAAAGCAAAGAGACCGGCTCCTCGCAAATTTGTCTGACGAAGCAGTTTTTCCAGTTTGTTGGGAAGCTTTTTTTGAAACGATCTAAACCCGGTTACTGCCATCGCCGCTTTTGTAATCGCACGGGATAAGGGATTTAATTTTATGCCCATTTCTTCCAAAGTTTCTAACTCATTTGGTCCCGGAATCGGGATAAGGGGCGGTTTTGGATACGCAGAAATCTCTTCATAAATATCTTTGGTGCGTTCCTTCTCTTTTAGA
>CBFDBN010000668.1:0-1891 GCA_965603055.1 uncultured bacterium
CCATTATAACAACTGGCACAGACTTTATATAAATAAACACCATTTGCTAAAGGATCACCATCCTGATCCCAGCCATTCCAATGAAAATGATTAAATCCGGTTTGGGCAGCTAAATCTCCAAGCTTACCGATTAGCCTGCCTGATAAGGTGTAAATCTTAATTTCAACATCACAATCCTGACTCGCCCAAAAAGTAAACTCAGTGGAATTTGAGAAAGGATTGGGATAATTCAATACATCTCGAACTACCAATTTATCCCGGGATACTATGTTAAATTCTGTTTCTGATTGGGATGAGTTATTACAATTATCCCAGGCTTTTACCTGAATATGATGGATTCCTTCTGAAAGATTCGTTAAAGGATAAGAAACATTTCCTACCCGGTAGCTATCTCGATTGTATTGAAAATAGTCATTCAGCTCGATTTTTTCATGTTCGGCATGGTCCAGGATCATGGTAATTTTATGCCCGATATCTCCAGCGATATTCACCCCACTGGCGCTGTCGGAAATGGTTATTTTCAGCACCGGGGTGGCTGCTACAAAGCTCCCTGGCATAAAATCCTGTCCTTCAAATCCAATCACAATATTTGGACCTTCTTGATCTTCAAAATTTGCGAGGGTTCCTCCAACACCGATATCATCAAGATTGCCCGCGCCAAACAAATTATCCTGCCAATAAAATGCGCTAAATCTCCCTTTGCTGCCGCCATAAGTTATATCTTTGGGAATGAAAAATTGCGTATTAAAATTTCCGTCTGTAACCGAAACCTCGCCCCGAAAAATTGTATTTCCTGGCAATGTGTATTCATAAGACTTCCACTGGTTAACGACATAAGTACGCTGTTTTTCTGAATCAAAAGCTTTAAATAATAGCTGTCCATTAAAACCTGGTACCGGGTCTGCCCAAGATTGAACTTTTCCCTCAACTTCCATTCTGCTCAATGCTTTCATTGAATCTGGCGTATAATTGGTAACCTGAACCGAACATTTGGGCATTGCCAGGCGAAGCGTCGGATCGCCCAGTAAGTGATATAATTGATCATTTTTCCAATTACCGGTCGAATTTTTAGCCAGCATGATCACATCTCCCAAACGAGCCACCGTGTTGGATCGATTGAATAAAAATCGATAAAGCGCCCGATTCAAGCTCACATTGGCAAACGGCTCTGCCAGGCGACAGGTTGAAAATACCGCAATCGCTCCATTCTCAGCGGTGGTAACTAATTGTTCAGCGAAACTTTGGAAATTTGGATTATCGAACCGGGCAAAATTGCAGGTCGATGCAATCCAGAAAGCCTGTCTCTGACCGTTATTGAACTGGGGTAAATCTTCGTTCACCGCCAGAATACGTTCATGGGTCCATACCCGCTCATTGCCATGCCCAATAAAATTGATAATCAAGCTGCCCTGGTTAATCTGTTTCATTAAAGTTTCATGAGCAGCCGGTTTCCGAATACCTGAAATTGAAGCATCGTGAACAATAGGATATTCGGTTAAGTATATCTTTCGGATATTGTAATATTTGGGAACCAGATCCTCGGCAATTCTATCAGCATCGGGAACGTGATCAATGGCATCATATCCCCCAGCCTGTCCATATTCGTCGTCCGCTACCATCGTGATAGTATGGCACCATTCACCAATTGCTGGCACGTTCTCATAATCGATAATCTTTTTCACAACATCCATAGCCTGGTCAGGATTTCTAACCGGGATTCTACCGATTGCCAGATCCAGCAAATTGTCATCGCCGGCAACACAAGCGTACCAATCATCGCGCGCCCGCGACACCAATTCAACCAAATCTGGCGTCTCGAATGGCGGTATCCAGTTGGGATCATGAGACGAAATGATATTTTTATAATCATAATCCCCATCACCAAACAGCA
>CBFDBN010000669.1:0-1889 GCA_965603055.1 uncultured bacterium
CTTCTTCGTGCACATGAGTATCATCTCCGTGAGTATGGGATTCTGATTCTTGCTGCTGTTCAACTGTTTCATTTTCATGCAAGAGTTCGTCATCACCATGATCATGCTCTGACGATTCATGCGAATGTTGTTGATCACCAGGTTCAGGTACCGCACTTTCATCAACGAGCCCATCTTCCTCGTGAGTATGAGTCCCAGTTTCGTGAGTGTGCCCTGCATCTTCACTGTGTGCGTGATTCTGTTGAGTTTTGTCCTGTTCAGTTTTGCTTGTGCACATTAATGAAAGATAGGACACCAGCAAAAGGGCTATAAAAATTCTGAGAATTTTCATCTCTTTCTCCATAATATCAAAAAATTAATTAATAGATTCATTGACCATTATCAATTCACAATGCGCCTTGCGCATCTGCCTATGGCCTGATTGACAATTTAAAAAAAAATCTAATTGATAATAGTCAATTGTTAATTGTTAATGTGAAATAATGTAATCCCAACCGAACGCTCGAGTTCCGCTTGCGCTGAAAGATACTCAAACAATGCCTCCAAATATCCGGCCTTAGCCCGATTCAACGTCCGTAACGCCTCTGCTACTTCGAGATATCCCATTTCTCCTTCTTCATAACTTCTGGTTGCGATACGAACCAATTCCTCGACTTCTTTCAGCACATTTTCCTGGTAATTTTGCACCTGCTTTTCAGCGAGCAGCAGCTTTGAATAGGCATCTTCTATTTTGAATAAAATTTTTCTTTTCTCTAATTCAAAATTCCACCTTGCTGCCTGCACCCGATAATGCGATGAGCGAATGCGAGACTGGTCTTTCATAAAAAAGAATAGCGGCACCGAAAGCCCGATTTCAGCACCCCACGATTTCGGGATTGGCTCATATTGAAACTCATGTTGAAAATATCGCACTTCAAAATTGGGCATTAAACCGATCCAGGCTAAATTTCTCTCTGTTTTATGTAAATTTAAATGTTCGCTCATTTCTTTGAGAAAGGGGTGGTTTCCCTGGGCTAAATATTTCAGAGAATCCAGGTTGAGAGTGATTGGAAGATAATCCAAATTACCTACAACTTCACTCAAATCATCAAGATTTCTGCCTATTAATAAAGCAAGCTCTTTTCGAGCCACGTCCAATTCTTTTTGAATCGCCAATTCACGATTCTCCACCTCTGCTAAATCTACTTTGACTTTTAATGCATCGTATCGCGGCGATTCCCCAGCTTCGACTCGAATCTTTGCTTTGCGATAAAGCTCCTGGGTTAATCCGGTGATCTCCTGGTATAATTGCAATTGATTTTGCAACAAAAGTACTTGAAAAAACTTCTTTTTGACTGAGCTGATAACCTCGTTCTCCAATGAAGAAAATTCCGCCATCTTTCGATTCTTTTCTGAACGATACCATCTCCCCTTATAAACGTAAGCCAGGGGAAATTCCAGTTCCTGCACAATGCCAACCTTACGCTCCCCATGTTCAGAAAGGGAATGACGACTCCTGGGAATTCCTTCAAATTCTATAAACAGCTTTGGATTTTCAGGTGAGATGCCCTCCCAAAAATCAGCTTTTGCAGCCTTTAATTCTTGCCTGGCTTTCATGATCTCGGGATTATTAGCTTTCGCTTTTTCGACTGCCCGTTCTAAAGTTAGTCCCTGCCCAAAAGCTGGAAAGTGAAATAGAATCAAAAAAAAACAAATATAACATACATAACGAAACATGGTGTATTTCCCTGTTTGATTGTAAAACAAAAGTATAGTATTTGGTTTTCGGTTTCGAATCGATTTGCCACTGCAAAGGTGTTGAGCCTTCACCAGCATAAAAATCCGATTCAGGTAAATTAAAACGATAGAATTTTTAAAAAGATACAAAAAAATGAATAATGGGACTAATT
>CBFDBN010000670.1:0-1871 GCA_965603055.1 uncultured bacterium
ATAAAAAGGAACAATTCACAAATTGAAGGGGTCAGGCAAGCACAATCTTTTCTCGACCAGGTTTATTTAAATTTACCGGCTTCAGTTTAATTAAGCGAATTGTTGCAATCAAAACACTTGCTTCATTTTTCTGATCAATGGAGGGGCATAGAATATCAGCTTTGATTTCGATTTTAGGTATTTCACTCGATCGAAATTACGCACAACTTTTAGATAGCTATTAATAAGCGGCTTAATATCCTTCAAATTTCGAGGTAATAGTTCGAGGTTAATGATACCTTGATACTTCTGTGCTTTCAAAACTGCCAGGATTTCATCAACTGGCAAAACACCATTTAAACCAAATGGAAGATGAGCATCAAACCCCTCGCGACAATCTGAGAGATGAATAAAATTAATTTTTCCATCTTGCTCTTTTAAATATTCCACCGGATCTTCACCCTGGAGAAAATAGTGCGGTGCATCAAAACATTGTCCTACTAATTTGTCACCCAAAACTTGTTTCGCCCGATTATAGAAATTTTCAAACCTGGTTGTATTCCAACTTTGAATATTTTCTAAAACAATTGGAGTCTCTAATTTATTCAAATTTTCCAACAGGTATGCGATCAACTGGTCTTCTGATAATGAAGATCGTCGGTTTTCAGGAGGATGAGAAAGGCAGTATATAATATTCAAATCCTGGCGATGCTGATTGATGAGCTGAATCAATTTTTGGATTTCTGCTTCGCGTTCTTGAAACGAAAAATCAAATTCTGCATCGTGAAGGTTTGGTAGGTGAAATCCTATTTGAATAGAACCTAACTGTTCAACAAACGATGGCAAATCATCGAATACTGATTTTGTAATCTCAACAAATTCTACCCCCATTTTTTTGATTATCGTCAAAAATGCAGAGGGCGGAATACCTCGAAACCTGTCTACCGTTATTCCAACCAGCACATTATTCTTTCCCACAGTCATTTTCCTTGATTTTCTTATTTTTCCAACCGTCACATTTAACTACTATGCAACGCCCTAACTCACCCTTTCAAATGTTGCAAATCCACTTTTGGCGGATTATGTCAATAGATTGATCTGCCTGGAGAATACCTTGAAAAGGGTTTCTACATTTTATTACATACCCAGTAAGATAGTTCCATTTCTCAATAAGATTAACAAAATTTATGGAATCGCAAAGCTAAATCTCATAAAAAGAACCCAGGCAGGTTAAATTCAGTTAAAGAATTATTTTTCACTTGAATTTAAGCGTATTATTTTATACTTTCATGGTTCAATTTTTTATGGAGAGAAAGATGAATGATATTCATGTGGTTAATCATCCATTAATGCTTGATAAAATCAGCCAACTTCGAAATAAAGAGACTGGAGCACCTGAATTTCGTCAATTAATTCAGCAGGTATCAACTATTCTTGCGGTTGAGTCAACTGCTCATTGTCATTTAGAGGAGACGACCGTGGCAACTCCGCTGGAAATAACCACCGGTCATCGGATCAGCAGGGATATTGTTTTGATTCCAGTATTACGTGCCGGGCTGGGAATGGTCGATGGCTTCCTCAATTTGCTGCCCGGGGCTAAAATTGGTTATCTCGGCGTTTATCGAAACGAGAGAACCCTGGAACCAGTAACATATTATGAAAATCTTCCAGATAAACTTGATCGGGCTGAAGTGTTTGTGCTCGATCCCATGTTAGCGACTGGCGGCAGCGCCAATTATTGCCTGTCGCTCATTAAAAAACACGGCGGTCAAAACATCACGTTGGTAACGATTATTTCTTCACCAGAGGGGGTGGAGAATATAAATCAAAATCATCCTGGCATAAAAATTGTAACTGGCTGTCTTGACCGTGAGCTAAATGGACATGGATAT
>CBFDBN010000671.1:0-1853 GCA_965603055.1 uncultured bacterium
CCAATCCCAAAGCGATCAGCACCAGGCCTGTGTATTCTTTGCCCAGATAAAACAATACAATTCCCGCAAGAAATCCGATATACAAAATCGATCGAATAATCTGCAATTCTTTTAATTTACGATTTTTAAAGTAAGCAGCAAAAACTTCCCATATAAATAGTGAAGCATAAGGAGTGGTGATAAAAAACAGCCATTCTTCTACGGGCAGTTTCAAAATTTTGAAGCCCAGGGTAAACTGATCGTTGAACCACCAATGTCGTCCTGTTACAATGAAATCCCAGACGACAAATACTGCTAATGACATCAAAATCGCTTTAAAGACATTGTTCCATTTATCGACGAAGTGAACCTTGCGATCAAAGCTGAGCAATAGCGGTCCTAAAATCACGATGAGATTAAATATCAGATATTCTGCTTTCATCGATTTCTATTATTCTGCCAACAGATAGATGAAGCCAGCAAATTTGTTGGATATTGAATGAGTAACTGTTTGATTCATCTAAAAGTTGGAAATAATTTAAAATTCAGCTTATTATATATTCGAATCGGTAATAAGATTCAGCAAAAAAGCGATATGAACGATTAAAATATAAGAAAATCCCTTTTGTTTGTCAATAAAAAATTAACTTTGTAAAAAAATAGTTCATATCGCTTATTTTTGCTTGACAATTTGGGTACAATTTAGTATTTTAATAATTTTAAATTTGTGCGGAAAATGATATGTTAAAATTTTACAACAAAAGATGGTGAAAATTTACATAAAAATCAAGGAAAAAGTACACATATTCTGATAATAATATAAACAATTACGAGATGCTTCAGAAAAATCTCAAATGGCAAACCACAAAATACAAATAAATTTTAAAAATTCAAATTTCAATATTCAAAACCTATCCGTCAATTACCCTCGTTTTGATGTAGATGCTGTATTTTTGAAATTTTAGATTTTAGAATTGAGATTTATTTGATATTTAATATTTGAGTTTTGGGATTTTTTTTAACAAAGTATAGCTAAAAAATTGAAGGATTACCCATGTCAGATAAGCCAAAAATACTACTAACAGGTGCCACAGGTTACATCGGTGGCAGATTGCTTCGGTCGCTTAAAGAACAAGGATATCACGTTCGTTGCATGGCACGCCGACCTGGGGCATTGAAACATCAGATCGACGAACGAACCGATATCGTTTATGGCGATCCGCTCAAAAGAGAATCGCTGGAACAAGGGGACATTTTTAAAGATATTGACGTTGCTTTCTATTTTGTCCATTCGCTGGGCTCAAAGGAGAGTTTTCTGGAGCAAGATCGCTTAGCAGCGCAGAATTTCAGCGAGGTTGCCAAAACCAATGGCGTGAAGCGGATCATTTACCTGGGCGGGCTCGCTGATCCCGATGAAAAACTGTCCGATCATCTCAAAAGTCGCCTTGAGACTGGTGATCACCTTCGAATTTCAGGCATTCAGGTCATCGAGTTTCGTGCCTCGATTATTTTAGGTTCAGGCAGCCTTTCCTTTGAAATGATCCGTGCCCTGGTGGAACGATTGCCCGTAATGATTATCCCCCGATGGTTGAGGATGTCAGCGCAACCGATTGCTATCGAGGACGTGATCGCCTATCTCATCGCAGCCATTGATCTGAAAACTGATCAAAACGAAATTTTTGAAATCGGCGGCGCGAATAAAATGTCCTACCAGGGCATTATGAGAGAATATGCCCGCCAAAAAGGCTTGAAGCGATTGATGATTCCCGTTCCTGTTCTCACGCCGAAATTGTCCAGTCTCTGGCTGGGATTGGTGACGCCGCTTTATGCCCGTGTGGGAAAGAAGTTGATCGATAGCATCAAACATCCCACGA
>CBFDBN010000672.1:0-1846 GCA_965603055.1 uncultured bacterium
TGCTCGAAAAAGCTGTCCAATTCATCTCGATAGCACGTTGCTGCCATCGGGTAAATACCGCCGCTTAATGCTTTGCCGAGAACAATAATATCGGGTGTGATATCATAATGCTCGATTCCCCATAATTTACCAGTTCTTCCCCGGCCGGTTTGAACTTCATTGATAATGAGCAGTGCTCCATATTTGTCACAAATCTCGCGGACACCTTCAAAATATTCATCATCCGGAATACAAATGCCCAGGGTGGCAGGAATAGTTTAAAACATGACGGCTGTGGTCTTCGATGAAATAGCCTGTTCCAATGCCGTTAAATTATTGAATTCTACCTGGCTGAAACCAGGCGGCATGGGACCGAATGGTGCTTTAAACTGCTCATCCCCTGCTGCAAGCGCAAAACCGGTATGCCCATGATATCCACCATAAGCCGAAATGATTTCACTTCTGCCGGTATAAGCTCGGGCTAATTTTATCGCCAGATCAATCGCTTCTCCACCGCTGACACCAAAAACAGTGCGGTTGATATCACCAGGCAGCAACTCTGCCAATCGAGCACCCAGCATAGCTCTCGGCGCGCTTATCAAATGATGATTCCCAATATCCCACATTTCCATCGCCATTCTGGTCGCAGCAATGATTTTGGGATGGCGATGCCCCAGGTTAAAAACGCCACCATTACAATGGCAGTTTAAAAAGGCTTTTCCTTCCAGATCATAAAGATAACAGCCCTTTCGTTTCCCCGGCACAAAATTCCAGTCCGAATTGTTGAAAGAATTTTACCTTGCCAGCAGAAATATGTCGTCCAAAATTTTCGATTATTGTAGATTTGTCATTCTTTAACATCGTCGCAATATTTTCATTGAGTTAGGCGATTGGGAGATTGGGTAATTAACACTTGAACGAAAACATTCCGTTGTGTCATTTCGACCCGCCCGTTGAACTTTGTGCATCAACTTAAATACTTTTTTAAACGCAGAGTACCGCAGAGAAAAAGAAAGTTAAAGAATATCTTTGAATAAATGTACATCATTTTGAAATTAATTAGGAAACTTGATTTTTTCAACACTTTGCGGCTTAGCGTCTTTGCGTGATGAATTGTTCAGGCTAAGGAAACAGCTTATTTTTCAACTGCTTTTTCAACATTTCCCTGGCACGAAAAATACGAGCTTTAACCGTTCCTAAGGGAATATTTAAAATCTGGCTGATTTCTTCATAAGATTTATCTTCGTTATGACGAAGCACGATGGATATGCGATATTTTTCCGGGAGATTCTGAATAGCTTCTTCGATCAATTTGTCTTTTTCTTTTGAGAGCAGTGCTTTATCGGGTTGATAGGTTGGGTCTGGAAATTCGCGCCTGATCTCACCGTCCTTTGAATCGATTGGTTTATCCAACGAATAAGTTTTAAGCCGCTTTTTTCGAAAGTGATCGATACAATTATTAATGGCGATCTTATATAGCCAGGTCGAAAAGGCATATTCGTCATTGAAAGTCGCTAACGATCCAAATGCCTTGATAAAGGCTTCTTGAACCAGGTCTTCAGTTTCCATTTTGTTGCGAACCATACGGAACAACAGGTTATATAATGGCGCCCGGTACCGCTTTAAGATTTCGCGATATGCCTGTTGATCGCCAGATAAAGCACGTTCGATTAGTTCGATGTCGGGAGTTTCTTCGGACATATATTTTTCGAATCATCATGGGAGCAGGACAAAATGCCATTTTGTCCTGCAATTTTTAAATTAACTTAACAAATTACATCAAAAAAATTAAACAGTCAAGGAGAAAATAGTTGAATCTAAAAAAAAATAGTATTATTTTATTAGCTTCATTGGATTAGCAGGTAAT
>CBFDBN010000673.1:0-1838 GCA_965603055.1 uncultured bacterium
GGGATAACTTATTATAATTTTATTTAGTTAAATTTGTGGCTAATTTTCTCCACAAATGAAGAGCAGATGGTTAAATTTATCAATTAAAACAGCGGTTAGTAATTTTAGCATACAATAACGCTTAGCGTTGTTTATGTTTTGGCTTTTAAATTTTAGGATTTATTTGATATTTGGAGTTTTGGAAGTTGGAATTTATAGCTCCACTAAACTATGCTTCTTCAACAGATACCGCACAATATGCCTCGGCTCCCCCAAAATCTTCGCCGCTTGCAATTGATTTCCATCGCTCATCTGTAATGCTTGCTTTAACAGCGATTTTTCAACTTCATCCAAATATTGTTTTAGTGAAGTGTCTTTTAAATCATTTACGGTCGGTTGGGACGGTTTAGTTTCAACCTGCTCCTGCATCATATCACAAACCATGTGCTTCAACTCGATCTCATTATTATCACATAAAATAACTGCCCGTTCAATAGTATTATGCAGTTCCCGCAAATTTCCCGGCCAATCATATTTTAAAATCATCTCCTGGGCATCAGGCGAAAAGGTTCGAGCCGGGCGGCGTAATTTATGGACTATTTTTTCGAGAAAAAATTGAGCAATCAATAAAATCTCTTCTTTGCGAGTTGATAAATTAGGAAGGGTAATGTGGAACATATTTAGCCTAAAAAACAAGTCTTCTCGAAATTGCTCTGCTTCCACCAATTTTCTAATGTTACGATTCGTAGCAGCGATGATTCGCAAATTGACTTTGATATCGCGAATACCACCCAATCGTTTAAAGACTTTCGTCTCAATTACCCGTAATAGCTTGGCTTGCAATGCGGGTGACATTTCAGAAATTTCATCCAAAAATAGCGTTCCCCCTTTTGCCAGCTCGATCAGACCGATTTTTCGCTTTTTCGCATCGGTAAAAGCACCGGGTTCATAGCCAAACAACTCGCTTTCCAGCAAATTTTCAGGCAATGAAGCACAATTGATCTCCACAAATGGCGCATCGGTTTGTGGCGAATGTTGATGAATAAAGCGGGCTAACATCTCTTTGCCTGTACCACTAGCGCCTTCAATGAGGATAGTGCTCTCTTCCACCTGGGCGATCTTCAATGCCAGCTTTTGAATTTGCTCTACTTCAGGCTGGCTGCTGATAAAAAATTCATCTTTATATGATTGACGGAGACGCTGCTTATAATAATTTAATTGATTATTTAATTGAAACCGCTGCAACTGCTTTTCGACATTTACAAGAATCTCATCCAGCTCAAACGGCTTAATCACATAATCATCAACGCCGAGTTTCAACGCCTCGATTGCCGATTTCACGGAGCCATGTGCCGTAATGATAATCGTGGGGATGCCAAGCCCTTTTTCCTTGATAAATCGATACAGATCCAGTCCATTGCCATCGGGCAGGTTCAAATCCAGTAGCATTAGATCAGGGAATTTTGATTGCAAAACCTTTCTTGCATCTGCCAATAGGCCGACTGTTTCGACAGCATACTTTTTATTTTCCAATGCGCTTTTTAAGAAAAAGGCTAAATTTTCTTCGTCATCGACGATTAAAATAGATGGATTCATAATTCTCCAAAAGTAACTCAAATAACTGATGAATGTGAAAAGATGGTGGGTACTGGAGCAGTAAAAAATTAAATTCTATGAATCCAGTACTCCATTACACCATTCCATTAAATTTTTTCCTTGATCAGTTACCCAATTACCCATTTCCCGAATCACCTGGTAAATAAATCAAAACGGTCGTCCCTTTATTCAACTCACTATCTATTTTCAAATCACCCTTATGAAGCTCAATAATTTTTTTGCTAATCGCAAGCCCCAACCCA
>CBFDBN010000674.1:0-1823 GCA_965603055.1 uncultured bacterium
GGTAATTGGGTAATAAGGTAATTAGTTAACTATTTAACCTGTTCAACTAACTCAACTGCTTAGCAAAAAAAAAGAGAATCAAAATGGATGAAAAAGAATTGGTGAAAAGCCTTGAAATATTCGCTCATAAAATCAAAAATCCGATTCATTCGGTGGTAATCAATCTTGATGTTTTAAAAGTCAAGCTTCAAAAACAGGTTAAAGATCAGGCGACGTTGAAACATCTGGAAATTGCGACGTCAGAGGTCAAACGATTGAGTGACATCATCGAAAAATATCTAAAATATTTGAATCGGACTGACAAAGAAAAAGCGAAGGTGGATTTGAAGAAATTGTTGGAGTGACCAACAATAGTCAAGAGATACACCGATATGGAATACTGAAATATTGGAATAGCAGTGAAACCACAGGCACCATTATTCCATGATTCCAACATTCCATTATTCCACTATACATCCGTTGGAGAAAATTTTAAATGCAGAATCAAGAAAGTAAAATTTTAATCGCCGATGACGAAGAACCGATTTTGTTTGGTCTCACTGAATTGTTAAAGGAAGAAGGCTATGGAGTATCGGGCGCTTGTGATGGCAAAGAAGCGCTGGAAAAATTAAGAACGAATGATTTTGATTTATTATTAGCCGATTTAAAAATGCCAAAATTGGACGGACTTCAAATTTTAGATGCGATTAAACAGGAAAAGATATTGACCGAAGTCATTATTATCACGGGCAAGGGAAGTATTGATACGGCAGTTGAAGCCATGAGAGCAGGAGCCTATGATTATCTCACCAAGCCAGTTGAGCCAGATCGAATTCGATCAATCATCCCCAAGGCGTTGGAGCATCACCGATTGCTCGTTTCTCACAAAGAACTTGAACAGCAAATTAAACAACTGACTCGATATGAAGATTTAATCGGTCAAAGTCCCCAGATGCAAGAAATTTATCGGCTGATAGATGCTGTGGCGGATTCAACTGCCAATGTGATTATTACCGGCGAAAGTGGTACTGGAAAAGAACTGGTAGCAAAAGCGATTCATAAAAAGAGCGGTCGTTCCAATGAACCGTTTATCGCTGTCAACTGTTCGGCATTTCCTGAAAATATTTTGGAGAATGAATTGTTTGGCCATGAAAAAGGAGCATTTACAGGCGCATTAAATGAAAAAGCCGGCTGTTTTGAAATGGCGGATCGAGGAACTCTTTTTCTGGATGAGATAGGGGAGATGTCGCTGGAAACCCAGGCGAAAATCCTGCGGGCGCTGGAGGAGCGCCGTTTCAGACGCCTGGGTGGAAAAAAGGAGATTGTGGTCGATGTTCGAGTCGTCGCTGCAACCAATCGGAATCTCAACCAGGCTTTGGAACAAAAACGACTGCGAGAAGACCTCTACTATCGCCTGGCAGTTGTTGAAATCGATCTGCCACCTCTACGAGATCGTGTTGAAGATATTCCGCTGTTGATTAGCGCATTTTTAAATTTTTTCAATGAAAAAAATAATAAAAAAATTAAAGGTTTGACGCCACCGTGTCGGGATATTCTGATGAAATATCCCTGGCATGGCAATGTGCGGGAATTGAGAAATGTAATCGAACGTGCCGTTATTCTCAGTAGCTCTGATATGATCGATGTCCATGTCTTGCCGGAACGAATTTTAACTTATAGATTTAAAAAACCCACTATTATGATTCCGCTGGGGACAACCGTCGAAGATGCTGAACAGCAATTGATTCTACGAACGCTGGAAATGGAAAATAACAATAAGACCCGGGCGGCTCAAACGCTGGGAATCAGTCTGAAAACACTGCATAATAAATTAGGGAAATATA
>CBFDBN010000675.1:0-1812 GCA_965603055.1 uncultured bacterium
CTTTTAACTGCTCATGCATCCTATTATTCAAGTAAAAAATTTAACCGCACAATATGATCAAAAAATTATCCTGGATGATGTTACGATTAATTTCTATCCCAATGAAATTACAGTGATTTTGGGAAAAAGCGGCTGCGGAAAGACCACGCTGTTGAAAAACATTATCAAGCTTTATCAACCCACTGAAGGTTCTGTTGCTATATTTGGCCAGGATATCACCTGGATGGAGGAAAATAAGTTCAATGAAATCCTTCGGAAAATTGGTGTGTTATTTCAAAACGGGGCGCTGTTGAACTCTTTGACAATAGCAGAAAATGTAGCCATCCCCCTGGAACAACATAGCGACCTTCCACCCACCCTGATTCGTCGCCTGGTTCGAGAAAAGCTGCATCTGGTCGAGCTGGATCATGCGCTTAACCTATTTCCCTCTCAACTGTCAGGTGGAATGCGAAAACGGGCGGCACTGGCTCGGGCGATTGCACTCGATCCGATGATTCTATTTGGCGATGAGCCAACTGCTGGTCTTGACCCGGTAACTGCTGCTTCACTGGATCAACTGTTATTTAAATTGCGAGATATTTTAAATATGACGTTGGTAATTGTGACCCACGAATTGGAAAGCATTCATCGCATTGCCGATCAGGTGGTATTTATGGATCAAGGGCGGATTTTATTCCAGGGAAAGCTTTCGGAGGCAAAGTCATCCCAAATTCCGACTATTCAGCAATTTTTTAATCCTTCCATAATTGGTTAACTTCTCATTACACCCAAAACTTGCTTCAATATGCACATCCTCCGTCAACTGGTGTCAACATAATCTCGATTAAAAAAATTTTTTCACAAAATGAATTTTTTACTTGACTTTTTAAAATTAATTTTGTATAATAATACTGTACATAAATTAACCTAATTAATGTTTGGTTAATATTAATTAAGTTAAAGGAAGGGGCTATGAAAAAGCTAACCAAAAAACAGAATCGAGTTTTACAAGCCATTACTCGTAAAATTAATGGCAATGGCGTCCCCCCGACACTGGAAGAATTGCGGGAGGATTTAGGAATGGGTTCTAAAAATGCGGTGCTCAGCCACCTGGCGGCACTGGTGAAAAAAGGCTACATCGAGCGATCCAGTAAGGCGCGGGATATTCGCGTGCTGAAAAGAGCCGATCGGGAACGAGCATTCGATCGCAATCTGGAAGTTGGACACGAAATCGAAATGCCGCTGATTGGTACGGTTGCTGCTGGTGCGCCAGTATTGACCGAAGAGAATATCGAGCGGTTTATTTACGTGCCCAACTATCTCGTTCAAAGCAAGCAGCCCTGTTTTGCCCTGCGGGTTCATGGGGACAGTATGCAAAACGCTGGCATTCACGACGGTGATCTGGTTATTGTTCAGTCCACACAATTGGCGAACAACGGCGATATTGTGGTGGCTCTGATCGGCAACGAAGTGACCGTTAAGCGGTTGATTATGAAAGAGAAGCAACGTTATCTTAAGGCAGAAAATCCGGCTTTTTCAGACATTCATCCGGATGAGCCGTGGTCGCTTCAAGGGAAAGTGCTGGCGCTGATTCGGGAACAGGTTTATTAGTGCAACTTCGTTAACAATTGACAATTAAGTCTTTTTGTACAAACCTGAATCTAATTGTCAATTGTGAATGGTCAATTGATAATTGTCAATGACTAAATGGAAAACAATGATTACCATCGAGCCCAAATCAATCGGAATTTTCTATGAAATTGGGCGCTTCTGGAACAGACATCTTTGGGAAAGGCACGAAATGGAGCGTCAAATTGTTCATATCGATGTGGA
>CBFDBN010000676.1:0-1779 GCA_965603055.1 uncultured bacterium
CCTTTTACAATTCCAAATTTATCATGCAATACCTTTGCCACTGGCGCCAGGCAGTTGGTTGTACACGAAGCATTTGATACGATCTGGTGTTCATCTTTTAACATATCATCATTTACACCAAGCACAATCGTCGCATCGATTTCATCTTTAGCCGGGACAGTTAAGACAACTTTTTTGGCGCCGGCCTGGATATGTTTCCCAATGTCAGCTTTTTTACGAAATACACCGGTCGATTCCACGACGGCTTCGACACCGATCTCTTTCCAGGGAAGGTTTGCCGGGTCTCTTTCTGCAGAAACTTTAATAGATTTACCATTTACAATAATCGCATTCTCAGAATGAGTCACATCGCCTTTAAACTTACCATGCACTGAATCATATTTCAATAAGTGGGCTAAAACATCTGCGGTCGTAATATCATTAATCTGGACAACTTCGAACTCTTTTCGGTCTAACATTGCACGAAATACTAATCTTCCAATTCTACCAAATCCATTAATTCCAACTTTGATCACCATAATTTCCTCCTAAAAATTCATGGTTTAATTTCATCCCAATATTTTTTAATTAACCTTATTCAAAAACTTCAAAACTCATTTTTAACTAATAACTTTAGGTCACTTTAGTCACTTCAAACTTTAGTCACTGTGCTTCAGCGCGCTTTTCCGGCGCTGCCTAATAATTCAATCTTTGATTTTACCACTTCTTTAATCTCTTTTCTTCCGGCGCCAATAATTTTCCGTGGATCAAACAACTCGGGTTTTTGTGTCAAAATTTCACGAACACCGGCGGTAAATGCCAGGCGTAAATCTGTATCAATGTTCACCTTTGTTATGCCCAGCGAAATTGCTTTTTTTATATCTGCGGCTGGAACGCCTTTAGCAGCGCCGAGATTCGCTCCATATTGATTGGCTTTTTCGATGATTTCTGGAATCACACTGGAAGCTCCATGCATAACAAGGGGAATATCAATACGTCTGCTAATTTCTTCCAATCGATCAAAAGCCAGTTTTGCGTCCCCTTTAAACTTATAGGCGCCATGGGATGTTCCAATAGCGACAGCAAGCGTATCGCATTGAGTCTCTTCGACAAATTGTTCCGCTTCGTCAGGATCGGTTAAGCGAGCATCACGCTCATCCACTGATATATTGTCTTCTATTCCACCCAATCGACCCAATTCTGCCTCGACTGAAACACCAACACCGTGTGCCATTTTAACGATTTCTTTGGTGATGGATATATTTTCTTTTAACGGGGCATGTGAGCCGTCAATCATAATGGAAGTCCAGCCGTTGCGGAGACAATTCACTATGAGGTTAAAATCAGTGCCATGATCGAGATGAAGGCTGACCGGGATCTTTGCCTGCATCGCCATCTGGCGAACAACTGAAGACAACACTTCAATACCGCAGTATTTAATGGCACTGGTTGAAGTGGCAACAATAACTGGCGCATCCAATTCCTCATGGGCTTCAATGATTGCCTGGGTGATTTCAATGTTGCTGGTATTAAATGCACCAACCGCATATTTCCCATGTTTCGCTGCAATTTGAAGTTCCTTGTTATTAACAAGCATTAAAAGCTCCTATCCTAAAAAAAATAATATTATATAATTCATACATTTCAAATTATTATAGATGTTAACCTCTTAAAATTCAATACTATCTGCATATTAAGCAGTGATTAAAATTTAAACATATATTATAAGAAAAAAAACTTTAAATGTCAAGTCTTTTTCTTTATGCTTTGACCTTACGATTCAGTTACAGGTGGATAAGA
>CBFDBN010000677.1:0-1768 GCA_965603055.1 uncultured bacterium
GGCATAAGCGACAGCCGGTGCAGGCTGCCTTATTGACCTTAATTTTCATCCATTAATCTCCGCGTCAGTGAACAGGTTAAGATTCAATTTTCGTATCGCTTTAATTGTAATAATTCAGAATCTAATATATTAAAACAAGGATAAAAATGCAAGGGGATTTTCAGGGGAATGAAAAATGCGATATGAAGTGAGGCTTTTTATCAATAAGAAGCTTTTAAGAAAGATTAATCTATATTGTATTAAAAGGCAGGTATCTCGTGTGCTTGCTCAGAAATTTCCATCACTTCACCAGCTTTATCCCGAAGCCAACCCGCGCACTCCCCCTCATGCTGCAGCATGATATTTTTGCAAACGCCTCTTTCTTGAAGGGACAAATTAACCAGGTGAAACAATGTCGATATGGCTGGTCTCTTTGTCAAGCATTCAGTCACTAAATTATAAAGCCTGGTGATTTTAAATTGGAGTTTGCCGGTCAATGGCAGATTGTTATCCCTGGCGGCTTGAAAAATTTCCACAAACAATCCTGGTGCAAAGTGAGAGAATGTTGAAATAATGCCGGAAGCGCCTGCCAGTAACGACTCTGCCAGAATATGTTCTTTACCCTGAAAGAGATAGCGGTCTTCAATGGTCTTCATCGCTGCTATCAGCTTTGTAAATCGCCCAAAATCTGCCGTCGAATCTTTCACACCTGCGACATTTTCATGTTTCACCAACTGGACTATCGATTTGGTGTCAAATTTTGAGCCGGTATAAACTGGCACATCGTAGAGCAAAACCGGGATAGGGCTGTGATCAGCAAATTGCATGAGAATCGATACCAACTCGTTGGGGTGATATTGAAAATATCCTGGCGCAGTAACGACAGCGAATTGTGCCCCGGCATCTGCTGAAAAATAGGCATTATCGATCATATCACGCAGACCATTCGCCATACACCCGGCAAAAAGTGGAACTTTGGAGCCGATATAATCAGCCACAATCCTACAAAATTTAGTCCGTTCGGTACGACTGAACCAGGCTCCCCGACCAGTGCTTCCCATGACAAAAATACCGCGGTTGCCTGCACCAAGCATTTCATCGCAAACCGCCTGGGTGCCTTTGATATCGATTTCTCCTTGGGAAGTGCAGGGCGTAACAATTGGAACCAATACACCAAATTCTTTCATTTTTTACTCGTCTGAATTGTCAATTCGTTTAGATTTTCTTTTTGATCTTTAAAAAAATAACTCGCGAAATACCCGATTAAAAAACAGCTAATCGTCCCAATAGCGGCGTACAGGAAAAAATGAATATCGGTATAGCTTTTCACAAACCAAAGAATAACAGCACTGGAAATTGCCCCGATCAACGCCCCATTCCCTGTCGCTCGGCGTGTCAAAATTCCCAGGGCAAACAGTCCAGCGAGACTCCCGCCAAATAATCCCAGGATTTCTCGAAAAGCATCGAGCAGGGAACTGATATTAAATGTTGCCAGCAACAACGCCGTTCCTGTTCCAAAAAAACCAAAAATCACAGTCAGCCAGCGGGCTAATTTCAAAGTATTCGTTTGAATCGAATTTCTTCGCAGCCTGAGATAATAATCGGTGATGACAACCGTTGCCATGCTGTTCAGGCTGCTATCCAGCGAAGACATCGAGGCAGCGAAAATACCAGCCACCACAATTCCAACGATTCCGGCTGGCAAATTTTGAACAATGAAAAACGGAAAAATGGCATCGGTTTGAATGCTGGGATCCATTAATTGGGGATGGTTCTGATAAAATACAAA
>CBFDBN010000678.1:0-1744 GCA_965603055.1 uncultured bacterium
AATCCTGATCAATTTGTTCGAGTCCATCGGTCTTATATCGTCAATATCGATGCGATTCGGGATATCGTAGCACTTTCGAGCAGCCGCTACAAATTATTTTTGAAAGATGGGAATGAGATTTTTGTCAGTCGATCGGGGTATAAAAAGTTGATGCGGTTTACAATTTAATTTTAAAATTCATTCACCGCAGAGTTCGCTGAGAGCGCAAAGAAACCAGAAAAAAAACTACATATACTTATTCAGGTTTAATTTGTAATATTTTATAGATAAAATAAAAAGTACAGACATCTTAAAATACAATATTTTCCCAATCCGCCAGGCGGAAAACAATCCAACAGACATAACATATTAATTAATTTGATTTTATCATCTGTTAGGTTGTTTCTATCTGTTGGAGTAAAGCTTGCTACTCATAAAATAAACTTTTCGGATCAACCTTCTCAGGATTCTTCAAATAAAATCCAACGCCATTCTCAATTACTTCAGCGTATTGAGGAACATTGAGACAAACGATCCCTTTCCCGGCATGTTCCTCGGTCCAGCTTTCCATGGTCTGCAAAATTGCCGAGGTATGTCTACCCACCCGGACATCGATGTGCCAGCCGCTTTCATCAATTTTTTCAAAAAGCAAGCCGTGTTCCCCGGCTTTGACGACGAATTCATCCTTTCCGGTTAGCAATTGCTCCCGGGTCGTCTTGCCCCGGGTGGCATCGAGAAATGGCTCGGGAGCTTCAAAAAGAAGCGAGATAGCATCTGAAAAATCTCCGACCTCACGATGAGAGAGACCGTGCAGATTCTTCGGAGAGAATTCCGTGCCCATGTTAAAGCCTTCCATATCGGTCAGCATCATAGAAACGAATGTTGCCAATTCCTGTCCTTTTTCATGCGTAACAATGGTGCTGATCACCGGGTATTGCAATTCTGCTTCATGAAGATCGATAAAAATATCCACTTTTTCTTTGCGGATCAATTCCATAAAGGCAAAACAGGTTTTTTCGGTCAACGTGCCATTGGGTCTGCCCGGCCAGGTTCGATTGAGATTGCGAATGTCCACATAAGCAAGATTTTGATTGCTGGGGTAATGGATATACACTTCAGGATCGGGCCATTGATCCAAGGGATTTGACCAGCGATCGCCCATTCGGAATTTTTGCCCGCCCCATTCGGTTGGAATGGTAAAATCAGGCGGATAACCACCGCTAATTCGCGTAACAGTTGTCCCGCTCCGATTACCGCTCAGTACCACAATTAACCGGCCCTGCTCGATGACTGCATTTTCTACCAGCAGCCAGGCAGCCAATCTTCCGGCCGGTTCCTCGGGATGCGTTCCACCAAGGACAAAAATGGTCCCACCTCGTTTTTTTCCTTCGAGGAAATATACATTACAATCGTTAATTGAGCCTTTGATGGCAGGAAAATAGTCACTCAATTTTTTGACCTGCATAACTGCCGAACTAACGACCACAGGTTCCTTCAGATGCCTGCTGTTATAAAAGCTGATTCCCGAAAAAATAAGTAGAAGCAGACCGAACAGGCTTAAAATTAATTTTCTGATCATCACTTTCAAGCTCACTTATTTTAATCTCAACAATCGTAATAAAAAAGGGACCAAAACGATGATATAAAGAATATCTTCCTCCCAATTTCTGGATTTGACTAAATTATAAATCATAACGATAGCTATGTAAGCGACGAAAAGGTAATAAATTATGGTTATGATGTTCATTAAAATATTCACTTTTGT
>CBFDBN010000679.1:0-1719 GCA_965603055.1 uncultured bacterium
TTATCAAAAGCCTGGTTAATCCTAATTCTGGATTGGTTACGAGTACCGAAGCTGATGTGATGACGACCATTCATAAAAATGCCATTGCTGTCATGGCGTTCATCCATGAGGGGGAGGTGTTGCTAGCCGAGCGCATATTCGATCAATTTAATAAATATTACCTGGTGAACAAAGAAAATTTCCATGGATTCCCTCAAACCTGGAACGCTGTGACTGGTTTGCCGGATACCGGCTCCATCCATTGGGAAGGTGATTCAGCATTGCTGTTGCTGGCGCTTAATTATTATCAACAAACCACCGGTCGTCTGAAAAAATATAATGATCTTGTAAATGGAATCGTTGCCTGGTTAGTCCAGCAGACTGATTTATGCCACCTGATTCTGGCAGAAGGTATTGCAGAAATGTATGCTGCCCTGGCTCCTTTTTTCAATGATCGCGAGGTTCAAAAGAGCCTCTTACGATTGCGTCAATGCTTTTATGGGCGTGAAAAAATTTGCTCGACAGATTATGAGCATAATTTGAATCATATTATCCACGGTGCATTAGTATTTGGCGATTCAAGTGGTTTCAAACATTTACCTAATTTTGTACGTTCGGAAATATGGGATTATAATAAATCGATCAAAATAACAGCTTGCAGTGCTTTTGCGACAGATCTATTCATCAATGTCGGTGTGAGTACGCAAGTGCTGTTAGCATTAAAAATTTTATCAAAACAAAAAAATGCGCCATTTCTAAAAATTGGGCTTAGAGGGGAGCTTGAGAAATTATTTTTAGCCGGGAAGCAAGATCAAAAGGCTCAGGGACTTCCATATTTTGTCGGCTCACATGGCGGCAGCCAATCATGCAGATACCCGGCTCTTGAGCCGACCTGCTATATGCTTTTTTATTACTGGGGCTTTAACCCGTTTCAGATTGCGGATTTACAATTTTAGATTTACGGTTTTGGATTTATTAGTTGGTTTAATTTATCCGTCAAGAATTTTTTTGACTTTCAATCTTAATCAAAATTAGAGGAGGTTCAAATGCGAAAAGTCAATTTTATATTCATGAGCATGTTGATGTTATTATGCTTACTCAATAGCGTGCCAGCACAGGTTGCCAATTCTAATGGGAATTGGATGTCACTAACTAGCGGCACAACCAATGACCTGCGATCCGTCCACTTTATCAATTCTAATAAAGGCTGGGCAGTCGGGCTGGATGGAACGATTCTTTTCACGGGTAACGGTGGTGATTCGTGGACAGCACAGAATCCTGGCACCAATAGCACCCAAAGCTATGGAGACGTCCGCTTTCTTGATGAAAATATCGGCTGGGCTGGCGGCGGCAAGGTTGTTTCTCGAACTACCAATGGCGGCGCAAACTGGGGCGGATTGGAGTATCTCTCATCCAATCCCTGGCGCAGTTCATTATTTCCTGTTTCCGCTACGGTTGCCTGGGGCACCGGCTGGTCGGTGAGTATCTACAAATTTCGGGAGTTTTATCGTTACACGGTACAAACTGATGGCAGCATTCTACAGGAATTCTGGTCACAGGTTTCTTCGGACTATTTACATGACTGCTATTTCATCGACCCGGACAATGGCTGGGCAGTTGGCAATCCTGGCAGGATCGTTCGCATATCCAATGCCAGCAGCAATTCTCCTTCATTTACCAATCAAATCAGCGGCACCAGCGAAACCCTGGTTGGAATTTGTATGCTGGATACCAACACCG
>CBFDBN010000680.1:0-1689 GCA_965603055.1 uncultured bacterium
AAGCGCAATAAAGCCCTGGGCGCTGGCTCGAATCGATTTGTCAGCTTTTTTATCGATATAGATTTGACCTGTCACGAAAAAGAAATCATAGCAAACACCATGCAGCAGAATTCCGAGGTAAAGCATCCACACGGCGGCACCCAGATTACCGTTGGCAAATAAAGCGTAGCGCAACGTCCATGATAACATCCCGATGAGCAACATTTTCTTTACTCCAAAGCGAACAAAAAACCAGGGCATCAGGATCATAAAAATGACTTCGGACATCTGACCCAAAGTCTGCTTACCCGCAACGCCTTTCATCCCAAGATCGTTTAAAAACATGTTGGTAAAGTTATAATAAAATGCCAGCGGGATTGAAATGAGCAACGAACAGATTACAAAAATCAGAAAGGATCGTTCTTTCATCAGTCGCAAAGCTTTCAAACCTAAAATATCCCCAACGCTGACTTCTTTTCCAATATTTTTCGGCGGCGTATTTGGCAGGGTAAATGAATAAATTCCCATTAGAATTGAAACCACTGCTGCCATTTTCATTGGAATGTTGCTTCTTTCAACGCCTTCAAAAAACTTATACTGAATTAGCATGATTATTAACCCAGCTACGATCCAGCCGATGGTTCCCCATACTCGAACTTTTGGGAACTGTTTGTCAGGACTTTCCATCTGGTGGAAAGAAATGGCATTGACTAATGCGAGTGTCGGCATATAACAGAGGTTATAAAGCAGCAGTCCCAGGATTAATCCCCCCACAGAAGTGACATTGGATGCAAAGAAGATGACAATTCCGCCCAGAATGTGCAAAATTGCCAGCACTTTTTCAGATGAAAAATAACGATCGGCGATCATGCCGATAAAAAAAGGAGAAATGATGGCAGCGATGTTGTTCATCAGGTAGGTGTACCCGATTTGTGATCCACTGAAATCAATACTCCCCAGGTATGTTCCGAGCGTGACAAACCAGGCACCCCAGATGAAAAATTCCAGGAACATCATGGTACTTAATCGATAGTAAATCGCTTTTTTCATAGAGTTTCCTTTCCATCAAAAATAACAAAAGACAAAATTCAAAAAATAAATAAATCACAAAATATCAATATTCAAACCATCAAACATTCGTCATCGTTAAAGCGAAGGTTTGAATTTTGAGAATTAGGAATTGAATATTATTTGTAATTTGGAGTTCAATGTCATTTAGTTAAGGAATTATTTACCGATTCCATCGCTCCGAGCGATGGAATCGGTAGCTTAGCTTAATGACATTGATTTGGAGTTTGAAATTTGAATTTTCTTTCCATTTAACTAAAAAATTCTAAACAATCCTTCTCTCAATGGGATCCCACTCCACCTTGCGTCCCTCAAGATAAGACCGGGTTGCCATGTGGCAGGTGATGGCTTCTTGAAATCCTTGCTCGATATTGCAAAGCGGCTCGCCACCGTTTCGAATGGCATCCAACCAATCTTTGACATGGAGGTATGTTGTATCAACTCGCCTGCCTTCACGATAGGTGTACATCAATCCTCGGCTGGCGAAATATTTTTCAGTGGCAGAGGTGACCGCATCGAATCCTTTGGAGCCACGCTGGTAAGTGAACAGCGGCAATGAAGTATCGATCACGCCTTTTTCAATTTTTTCTTTGAAACGGGTGGATTCCCAATCGGCATAGACTTCCAGATCGCTGCCGACCC
>CBFDBN010000681.1:0-1667 GCA_965603055.1 uncultured bacterium
ACAAATACCAGGTGCCCAAAAACTACAATGATGGATGGGAAGTTTCCTCGCTTCAGGCTGAAGGAATCGATGTCGGACCGATTGAAGAGATCAGCAGTCAGATACGAGACTGGGATGCCATCGACCATGTTCTCAGTCTGCTGATCGTTAAAAACGGTAAGCTCGTTCATGAAGTCTATTCACCTTACTGTCAGCGAAATACGCTGCATGTTCTCGCTTCCATAACGAAAACTGTGACTTCAACCCTAATCGGAATCGCCATCGACCAGGGATTCATCAAAAATGTTGATGCAAAAGTTTATGATCTCATTCCCGAATATACAGATGACATCAATGATCCAGAATTTAAAAAGATATCACTGAAGCATGTAATGACCATGACCTCGGGACTGAATTGGAATGAACGGGTTTCATATAACGATCCCCGGAATGACGAATTTCAAATGGTCGAAACAGATAACTGGATGAAGTATGTTCTATCAAAACCAGTCGTAGCTTCACCGGGAACTCGCTTTAATTATAATACCGGCAGTATCCATCTGCTCTCTGCAGTTATAAAAAGTGTTTCAGGCTTATATGCCCATCAATTTGCTGAAAAATACCTGCTTCATCCGATGGGCATTTATGGCTATCAATGGAATAAAGATCCGATGGGATACCCGTGCACTGGCGGCACCGATGGGGGAATTGGCTTGCGAACAAGAGATGTGGCGAAATTCGGATGGCTGTTCCTGCGGGACGGTAAATGGAAAGGGAATCGGATAATTTCCGAACAATGGGTAAAAGAGACGCCAAGAAACTACACAGAAATGTCAGGCAGAAGAAGATATGCGTATAACTGGTTTTCTGGCTCCATGACGGTTAACCAGAAGCAGCTTGATTACATCGCATCTTTCGGGTATGGCGGGCAGACGTTGTATATTGTACCGGAATATGATTTAATATTTGTAATCACCTGTGAGCTGGCAGAATCAGGCTCAAATGCAAATTTGGCAAGGAGAATATTTGAAGCTGTTATTCATTAAGGTTCAATTACTATAAATAAAGGAAGCAAACTATGAAACGAAAATCGATTTATATTGGATTGATGTTTACAATTATCTTTTTAGTTAGCCACTGCACTCAACAAAATGATATTCATGTATTAAAAGGCGCTTATTTTGGGCAGAAGCCACCGGGGATAACACCGGAGGTTTTTGAGCCGAACATTGTATCCACAGGTCTTGATGAATTGAATTCCATCTTCTCACCCGATGGACGAGAGTTCTATTTCTGTGTCCGAAATTTTTCAGGCGCTGTCTCCATTTTTCAGATGAAAATTGAAAATGAGAAATGGTCGCAGCCAAAATTGCTGACATTCGCATCCCGGTACGGCGATATTGATGTAACCATGTCTCCTGATGGAAATAATATTTTGTTCACTTCACGAAGACCGATACCAGGCAGCGATAAGCCAAAAGAGGATAACGATTTTTGGATGGTCAAACGAGAGGGAAATACCTGGGGGGAGCCTATTTATTTGGGTGAAGATATTAATTCCAATAGCCATGATTATTATCCCATGATGACAAGCAGCGGGATTATTTATTTTTCAAGCCAACGAGAAGGTGCTGGCACAAACAATATCTATAAATCGGATTTAATGAACGGAAAATATTCGAAAGCTG
>CBFDBN010000682.1:0-1650 GCA_965603055.1 uncultured bacterium
CTGGAATTTAAGAATCCAATTCAAAAAAAGTGACCGTCATCTGCGAGGTGACGGTCACTTTTGATGCACCTTTAGACTTTTTTTCATTTTATTTTCAAAGTCAATGTCAAAACAGACTGAGCTGGAATAGATAATGCTTCTAATTTTTGAATCGAAAGAATTTTAGGAGCGACCATTTTCGGATCATCAAACGAATTAAAATCACGAACATTGTTACACGCCAATAGCTTCACTTCCAAAATTGTCATTTCACTGCCAATCATATTTTTAATTTCAATATTAAAATCATTACTCAAATCCAAATTAACAATTGATAAAAAGATTTCATTATGATTTTTGATTGATTTAGAAGCAGAAACAGAAATTGAAGGCTTTTGATTCAATTTTAATATTGGAGAATTCTCAACTTCACAATGAATTAGCTGGCTATCCCGATGAGGCATGAACATCTCATAAACATAATAGGTTGGGGTGACAACAAATTGAGAGCCATTGGTCAAAATGAGTGATTGCAGCACATTGATCGTTTGCGCCATGTTTGTCATAAATAATCGCGAGGCATGATTATGAAAAAGGTGAAAGTTGAGAGCGGTAAAAATGGCATCTCGCATGGTATTTTGCTGGTATAGTCCGTTTTGAACTTTTGCCTGCTTGTACCACGTTCCCCACTCGTCAAGAACAATCCTGATGGGATGTCCAGGCGAGCTATAGTGCTGTGTCAGACTGCCCGCTCGAGCCAGGCTCTGGTCCATCCCATCGAGTTCATTCATCAAGCGATAATAATCTTCGTCGGAAAAATCGATATCTGAACTATCATTGCCGGAGTATAAATGAAGGGCAATATAGTCAACCAGGTGCAGCTTATCCTTCATCGCCATCAAAAATCGCTCATCCCAATGATGATGTGTGGTAAAATAAGAGCCGCAGGCAATCAACTTGATTTTATTTTCCCCAGCCATGCGAAGATAGGTAGCATATTGACGATACAAATCGGCGTAGTATTCGGGTCGCATATTACCACCGCACACCCAGTTTTCATTCCCCACGCCCCAGAACTCCACATGATAAGGCTCATCATGTCCATTTTGCCGGCGCATCTCGACCAATGTCGTCTCCTGGCTCGAATTGCAGTACTCAACCCAGCTTCGAGCTTCCTCGACAGTTCCGCTGCCAACATTAACACAAAGATACGGCTCTGTACCGATCATTCGACAAAACCGCATGAATTCATCAGTGCCAAATTGGTTGGTTTCGACCTGGTTCCACCAGATATTCAAACGCTTCGGTCTCTGGCTTCGTTTGCCAATACCATCCATCCAGTGATAATTATCTGCAAAACATCCCCCAGGATAACGAAGCACAGGAAGCTGGATTTTTTTTAGCGCATTAACCGTATCCAGTCGAATGCCGCCATCATTTTCAATATCAGAATTTTCACCGACCCAGGTGCCTTCATAAATACATCTGCCCAGGTGCTCTGCAAAACTGCCATAGAGATAACGACTGATTTTATGTTTCACAACGTGTGGATTGATGATAATTTTTGTTCTGTTCATTTTAGCTATCCATTAAGTTATTATTTAAAAGAGTAAATTTAAGCCTAAAAAGAAGGCGAAGTTTTAACTTCGCCTTCTATGAAAATAAGAAACT
>CBFDBN010000683.1:0-1648 GCA_965603055.1 uncultured bacterium
ATTTTTTATATTATTTTGCCAGATAATTATTTTGCCTATTTTATAATATCGCATTTGTTCAAAAATAAAGCATTAACAATAATTAATTCGATCGGCAATGATTTGTGCCAATTCTGATTGGTTAAAAAAACTAATTCCATGATCCAGCCCATAATTTAAAACTTTTGATAAGTTCTTGATTTGGTGAAACAATTCAGGGCTAAAATCATTTCGATTTAAAGTAAAAATTGAAGTATTGGTGAGTAGTGGATCAATATCTGGAGCCATATTATACATTTCAATGGAACGATTCCAGTCCACTGTCCCGGGAATGGGTGAAAAGAGTGACAGGTTAATTTTAGCGCCCAGGCTATTCACAAATATCATACTATTTACGACTTCTTGGGGTTCCTGGCCAGGAAGTCCCATAATCACATAGACGCCGATGTCTTTTCGTTTTAAACCGGCTTGCTCTAAATAATCAATGGCATTTGCCAGCGAATCATTGGTGACCTTTAATCCCATTTCTCTTTGACGAGCTTCATTTGATGTCTCAAAACTAAGGCGAATTGTTTTAAAATTAGATTGGACCATTTTTACAGCCAAATCCCTGCTAATCTGCTGCGCATGAATCCCATTCGGCGTATGAAAATTCAAATCAAGTTGTTTTTCGATGATCGCATCAAGAATAACTGAAACATGGTTATCGTGATTAATCAGCAATGCATCATCATAAAAAGCAAAATGACGAACATGTCTTTTGTGATAGTAATAATCGATCTCATCGACCACCTCGGCTGGATTTCGCTGCCGGAATTTCCCTGAAAGCAGACGCGATGCACAAAACGAACATCGATAAGGACAGCCAACTGAAGTAAAAATCGGAACAGATGCTAATTTTTGATAGTGATGAAAACCTGGGGCGGGAAATGGAACAACTTCATTATCAATTTCATGATCATGACCTGTCAAAAAGTCGACTAACTGTAATGCAACAATTTCACCTGAGCCTTTAATCACATAATCTGCTCCAGAATTTTCCACAGCGTGTTCATAACAAAGCGTCGCATGAATACCACCCAATACAATGGGAACATGGGGAAATTTTTCTTTCAACAGTTGAATTGCGAAAAATGGTCCTTGATACCAATATGTCATCCCGGAAGTCACTAAAATCACTGAGGGTTCAGGGACTTGATTGAGCGCTGTTATAAATGACTCAATTGGCATTCCGTATCGACAATACTTTCGAGGGATATTCTCAAGAATTTTCGGCTTTGTAACCTCGGTTCGAATAAATTTGCCGGTAGCATTCTTTTTGCTTTGCACCACTGGATTTAATGGATGAAACCGATCCAAACAATCAATTAAATAAGCTTGGTAGCCATGCTTTTCTAAAAAATGACCAATTGACAACAAACCGACCGGTTTAATCCAGAAATCATAAGCTGCGAAATCATAAATCCAGGGATTGATTAACAGGATATTATTGTGTTTCATTTGTTAAAGATAATAAAAAAATTGGTGTAGATCAAGTGAAATTATTCTGCAGGATTACAAAATTTTTTTAAAATAAAAAATGGGTCATTAAAAAGACCCATTTTAAAAAATAACTGGTCGGGGCGAGAGGATTTGAACCTCCGACCTCCTACTCCCGAAGCAGGCGCGC
>CBFDBN010000684.1:0-1648 GCA_965603055.1 uncultured bacterium
AGTGACCATCCCAAAAGTGACCCTCACCTGCGAGGTGAAGGTCAATTTTCTCATTTTCAAACTACATGACAACCGATAACTCTGGATAAATATCTTCGGTAACAATATTTACTTCCAACGTCTGTTGATTGTTTTTCGCCAACAACATCCAATCGTTCTCGGTCTTTTTCAAATCAAAAGTCGGTAGCGGATCATTATTTCGGATTGCTGCAGCAGCGGTTATCAAAACAACTTTACTGCCAGTTTCTTGAGCAGCGACATCCATAAAAGGATATACGCCATGCTCTTCAGGGACGGGGAACTTGTCGCTGATCAATTGAACCTCATGATCGCCATCGCACACTCCCACAAGCTTTGCATTGGGACGAAGGAAGGTAAATTGCTTGCCATCGATTTCAATTTTTCCATTTTTATCTTCATTGTCAACAAACCATCTCGCCTTGAAATTAGCAGGCTGCTCCTTCGTCATTAAGCAATCGACCACCAGAATTAATTTCATTTCAGGCACTGTCAGAAAAGTTCGATTGACATTTGCCACATTCTCGTTAACTAATTGATATGCCTGCGTGGCATCGCTGGTGACAATTACATATTCATCAGTTTTGTTTTCTTTAACAACTTTGGCTTCTGCTAACGAAGCATTGGTTCCTTCCAGACCGTCATGATATTGATGTCCCTTGTTATCGATTAAAACCGTATTATGCGCTGGTGAAGTCCGCAGCGCCCAGGCAGGATCGAGGTGGCTGTACGGCGGATGCCAATTATCAACCAGCAGATTTTCAGCAAAGCATTTCAAGATCAGACTGTTGCGATCGCCATTTTCATGGTTTGCAGGCTTTCCACTTCGTATGGCAACGACAAAATCATCCTTCTCAAATCCCGTGGAAATAACCACCCAATCGATGTCAAAATGACGGTAGAACCAGTTCGCTTCAGGCTTTTTTTCATCGACTGATGGATCATAAAAAATAGCTGAAAGAAATCGATCCCCTCGACTGTGGTGTTTTGCCGCAAATTGTGCCTGCCCATCTTTGTATTTTTTGGCAACCCAATACCCCACGTCTGACCAGAATCCACCGCCGCCATCACCAAAATTAACATGTCCTTCGGGATGCTGATTGCTCGACATTCGGGTCAACAAAAAGAAATCCATCACGCCCTGCCAATTCACTTTGTCAGACCAATCCTCATTTTTCTTCCGCTCTAAAATATTCAGAAATAAAATCAGTTCACTGGCAGTATAGTTACAATATCCAGTTCCCTCGCCATAGCTGCCATCCTTTTCAAACATATCGTAAAAATCATCGTAGGTCTGTTTCACCACATTCATCCATTCTGGAACACGGGGATGACGTCCATCCAAAAAGATTGCGCCGAGTCCCAGGGCACTCATCGGCACAGCTCGTAAATTTGTTCGAGATAAAATCCAGGGCCATTTCCGCATATCCCGTTCTTCGTAAAAGCTGCTTTCACGATCGAATCCCCAGCCGACGACTTTTTCTTTATTTAGCATTCCCCAACAACTTCGATAGCACGGCTCAATGCCTTTTTCAGGTAATTGTGCCAGGACTTCTTGTTTTATTTCTTCGGATAATAAATCTTCAATCCACTCATAAGTCAGCACGATAGTTTGGGTCGTAAAAGGCGC
>CBFDBN010000685.1:0-1639 GCA_965603055.1 uncultured bacterium
GAATGATGGAGTAAAGGAATTTTGGAGTGTTGTAGTTTTGGAGTGATGGAGTGTTGGAGTACTTAAGTTAAATTGCTGTTTCATAAATAACTAATTGTCAATTGACAATTATCAATTCACAATTGACAATTAGAAATAATCAAAAAACACCCGCCCCGCTATCTTCGGATTACCGGGGTGATTTGTATCCACTTAAAATTATTTACCGGAAATTAATATTGGATAAAGACAAACGAGCTATTTTAGCTTTAGAAGATGGACGAACTTTCTGGGGGACTTCGATCGGCAGCGAGGGAGAAGCTTATGGCGAAGTGGTTTTTAATACGTCGATGACTGGATATCAAGAGATTTTGACCGATCCTTCTTATTGCGGACAATTGGTTACCATGACCTATCCGCACATCGGCAACTATGGCTTGAACACCGAGGACTCCGAATCCATCAAACCTGCGCTATCTGGCTTTATTGTGAAAGAATATTGCCCCTATCCCAGCAATTGGCGATCTGAAACAGACCTGCGAGATTTTTTAATTGAAAACAATATCGTCGGCATTCAAGGCATCGATACACGTGCCTTAACAAGACATCTTCGTGAGGAGGGTGCGATGAAGGGCGTTATTTCAACTGTGGGTTCTAATCCAGAAAATTTGATCAAAAAAGTTAAAAACTCCCCCGGTCTTGAGGGACGCGACCTCGTTAAAGCGGTAAGTCGGGACGATATCTTTACCTGGGAGGAAGGCTGCAAACCGGAATGGCTGACCGAAGAGTTTAAACAATTTCAAAAGAAACTAAGTAGAAAACCAAAATACCGAATTGTTGTCTATGATTTTGGTGTTAAAAATAATATTTTAAGAAGCCTGGCATCGCTGAATTGTCAGTTAATTATCGTTCCGGCAACGACGACAGCCGAAAAAGTTCTGGAATTTAATCCGCATGGTATTTTTCTCTCCAATGGACCGGGCGATCCTGCCGCGGTGGATTATGCTATCGATAATGTTAATAAATTAATTGGAAGGAAACCGATTTTTGGCATCTGCCTGGGACACCAGGTTCTGGGCCTGGCTTTTGGCGGAAAGACATATAAATTAAAATTCGGTCATCACGGTGCCAATCACCCGGTGAAGAATTTAAAAACCGGGAAAATCGAAATAACAGCTCAAAACCATGGATTTGCGGTAGAAATTGAATCGCTCAGCCAGAATGCAATCGAAGTGACCCATCTCAATTTGAATGACGGGACACTGGAAGGTATGCGCCACAAAAGACTACCGATCTTTTCAGTGCAGTATCATCCAGAAGCTTCCCCGGGACCGCATGATTCGTTGTATTTGTTTAAACAGTTTATTGATTATTTGGAAAAAGAAAGGAGTTAAGAAAAGGAAATTCCAAGTTCCAAATAACAAATTCCAAACGCGAAGTGGAAATTTTTAGGCACTTATAACGCAACATCGGCCATTTTGTTGTCGATAATTGTTATCATTTCACACGGAGCAACAGAGATCGCAGAGTTTCACGGAGAGATTTCTTTGCTCGTGTTAAATGAGCGATTACTTTATCTTCGAAAAACCTTATTTTTGTTTTTAACACCTTAGTAACAAGCAACATCTAAAAACACCTGAACCTTATTACCTTATTTTAC
>CBFDBN010000686.1:0-1639 GCA_965603055.1 uncultured bacterium
GGCATGTTTCAGTAAATAATATGCCAGACCGTGAGAATTCCTGATCAGGTTGCCCTCATAAGCCATGTCATAATATGCTGAAAAATTTGGAAAGAGATAGAATGCTCCCTTGGATTTGTAACAGGAAACTTTTGGAATTTGACCTAACCGATAATACAAATAATCCCGACGACGCTGAAATTCGGATACCATTTTATTGATTTCATTTTGTGGGCCAGCAAAAGCCTGAACGCTTGCCCATTGGGAGATGGTACATGCGTTAGAAGTGCTATGACTTTGAACCTTGTTCATCGCGGCGATGATCTCTTTGGGTGCCGCTGCAAAACCAATCCGCCAGCCGGTCATAGCATAAGATTTAGAAACGCCGTTAACGATGATAGTCTGTCGTTTTATTTTTTCTCCCAGTGAAGCAATGCTAAAAAACCTGAATCCATCATAGACTAATTTCTCATAAATTTCATCGGCAATGATAACCAATCCCTCATCGACGGCAATTTCAGCCAGCTCTTCTAATTCTTCTCGTGAATAAACAGAACCAGTCGGATTGCTGGGATTATTTATCCAGAGCGCTTTGGTATTGGAATTAATTGCCCGCAATAACTCTTTGGGCGTCAGTTTAAATCCATTTTCCTCTCGTGTTGGAATGATAACAGGAACGCCCCGGGCAAGACGAACAAACTGGGGATTGGAGACCCAATACGGTGCCGGGATTATACATTCTTCGCCATCATTGAAAACTGCCTGGGCAGCGTTGAAAAGACAATTTTTACCACCAGTTGAAATAATGATTTCGTCTGGCTCGTACAAAATTCCATGATCGTTCTGAATTCGTTTGATAATTGCATCTTTTAAGTGTGGGATGCCATAATTGGCTGTATATTTTGTTCGATTTTCCTTAATTGCATTAATACCTGCTTCTTTTACATTATTAGGAGTCGGAAAATCCGGTTCGCCAACGCTTAGGTCGATTACGTCTATCCCTTCAGCCTTCATGGCAATCGCTTTGGCATTTATTCGCAAAGTAGGAGAAAAACCAATTTCATTGATTCGATCTGATAACATAGACATTTTTGTATTTTAGATTTTTGATTTTAGAATTTAGAATTAAAAAACGTGTAATGTGAGACGGCAGACGTCAAACAGCAAAAAATTACATTTTTACTTTTTATATATTGCTTTTCACATTTCACTTTTGACATTTCACATCTCACTTCTACTGTTTCATATCATCACCCAATTACCTAATTTCCTTTTCACTTTCTCCTTTCTGTCCCGGGAGTTTCTCCAACAATTTCTTCAAATCCACTCCACTTAAAGATTCTACAACAGTTGGAAGTTGTGCGAGGACTTGAGCCACCTGTTCTGTCAATTTAGAAACACCGATCGAACCGTCACTGCCACCGACCATGACAATTTTGTCGATTTTTGACAATGGTTCAGAGACGGCTCGGGCTAATTCGGGCAAGGCATCAATAACCATTTTGTAAACAGCGGCTTCGTTGTAATCCTTCCAGGATTCAGCTTTCTGTTTCATGGCATCAGCTTCGGCAGCGCCTTTGGCTTTAATTAATTCAGCTTCTGCCATGCCTTCCAGCTTTTGCGCATCAGCCTTTGCTTTGGCTTCGGCTTCAATGCGATA
>CBFDBN010000687.1:0-1626 GCA_965603055.1 uncultured bacterium
GCGATCGGCTGCAGCCCTGATTCAGCGATTTTATCTCCATATTTTCCTGATTTTGAGCCTAATAACTCAAGCGCCTTCCGATACTTTTCCGGCAAAGCACACAAAGTAAAAGTATCATATTGTTCCATGAAATTATAGGTGTACCGGGTTGGGCGAACAACCACCTGGGCAAAGGGCTTATTCCACATTACGCCCAGACTTCCCCAGCCGACGGTCATGGTGTTAAAAGCATTTTTTTCAAAATCTCCTGATGTTAACAGCAGCCATTTATTCGACCAGAGATCAACATTGTTCACGATAAACTTATCGGTCGGAATCGTGTTTAAAGGCATTAGGTTCTCCTGATTAAATTAGGATAAATTAAATTCTTGAAAATAATTGCAAATTCAATTTCTTTTCCAGATCGTCAATCAATGATTCATTTTCTCAACCAATATATTTTTTCAACATCTCCCAATTGTCGATTTCAAAAATGCGAGAAAATATCTCATTAATTTGATCCATATTATTCATTGCCCGAATGTTTTTCTCAATTTCAAGCGGTATAGATCCAAATTTTTGGTTAAGCTGCAATATGAGAGTTTCAATTTTACCTTCAATTTTCCCTTTGCTTTTTCCCATATTATAACTGGTCTCGAGTGCTGCGTAGTTGTCCCACATCCGCTGCAAAGTAAGCTCATAAATCCGTCTTTCTTTCGGTGTAAATCGTGCCATCTCTGCGACACGAAATGCTTTCTGGAAAACGACATCACCTTCAAATATTTTGGGGATCGCTGAAAAGGAAGAAACTTCTTTGAGAAAATAAAGCCATTTATTCAAATGGATGTCCAGACTATATTCAGGTTTGCTTTCGTCAAACAGGGGTAGTTCGATGGTCACAAAACGGAGCTTATCATAAAATAACTCATGTGGGGGCTCATCATTTCGAAGACTATTACGATTGACCGCTCGGGAGCTGCCATTCAAGCGATAGCCCAAAACAGCAATGCAGTAAACAGCATCCAGGTAATAATCCCAGGATGTTTTGGCTGGTTTTTTACCATAGGTTATGACATCCACATCCCTCACCCGATCGGCTGCGATAGCAGAATCAAAAAAAGAGAGAAAATCATCCCCTTTTTTCGCCTGGGCAGCAATGGGAAAAGTGGAATAATAAACCATCCGATCTTTCACATAAGCCAGTCGACTTTTCTGCATTTCGACAACAAACCGATTGCCCTCCACATCTTTGCAAAAGATATCATAAATACCAACTCGTTCCTCGCTGGATGGTGGTAATTGTTCCTTATCCAGAAACTGAATGTCCAGTAGCTGAGTTTTTAGCTCCAGTACATCAGTGATAAAACTGATAATGATGTCTTTATTGGCTTCTTCACCGAACAACTTTTTAAAGCCAAAATCGGTAGTGGGATCCATAAATCGCGGCATGAGCTCCTCCCTGTTTCTTTTGATGAAAACATAAGAAATTATGTTTAAAAAGTCAAGCTAAAATTTTTGCTAAGAGTAATACCCCCGTTGTGGGTGAGCTTGATTTCAAATTTCATTTATTTATGGCTCCTCAACCTGACTCATCTATTAATCGATTAAGGCTCTTGTTACAATATTTCGGTAGATTATCTCATCGCT
>CBFDBN010000688.1:0-1541 GCA_965603055.1 uncultured bacterium
AAAACTGTGAATATCGGCATTGGTGCCAGTAATCCCCACTCCAATGAAGAACAGATCGCTCTCTCCGATCTGGTAAAAAGTGCAGAACTTTTGTTGCGATTGGTCGAGGCGAATGAGGCATGAAAAAAAACTTTGAAGAGTTATTTTTTGAATTCGCTACGAAAGGAAATCTGAGATGAAAAATTATTGCTCTTTTATCATTTTTTTAATTTTATTTTGGAGGATACCTGGAATGACACAACAAATCCCCCTCTACCAACAACCTGAAATTCCCAACGATCAAAGAATCGAAGACCTGGTTTCTCGAATGACCCTGGAAGAAAAAATCTCCCAGATGCAATACAATGCGCCAGCCATTGACCGACTTGGCATTCCGGAATATAATTGGTGGAACGAATGTCTTCACGGTGTGGCACGTGCCGGCATTGCCACAGTTTTTCCCCAGGCGATTGGATTGGCAGCCACATGGAATACGGAATTAATGCATGAAGTTGCGTCTGTTACATCGACCGAAGCGAGGGCAAAACACCATGAATTCGTAAGAAATGGACAACGGAACATTTACCAGGGATTGACTTTCTGGTCACCTAATATCAATATTTTTCGTGATCCCAGGTGGGGAAGAGGACAAGAGACTTATGGAGAGGATCCATTTTTAACCGCTCAGATGGGAATCGCCTTTGTCAAAGGATTGCAGGGTGATCATCCCAAATATTTCAAGGTCATTGCGACGCCTAAGCACTTTGCTGTTCACAGTGGTCCAGAACCTGATCGACATCATTTCGATGCAGTGACGAATGAACAGGATTTGCGGGAAACATATTTACCTGCCTTTGAAGCCTGTATTCGAGAGGGGAAAGCCTATTCCATCATGGGAGCTTACAATCGTTACATGGGCGAATCCTGTTGTGCCAGCCAGAAATTATTGGTCGAGATACTTCGCAAAGAGTGGGAATTTGATGGCTATGTTGTTTCCGATTGCGGAGCGATTCAGGACATTTATGCGCGTCATAAAATTGTTGAAACACCCGGGGAGGCTGCAGCACTTGCCGTTAAAATGGGCTGCGATTTGAACTGTGGAAAAATTTACCCATTCCTTGTTGGCGCTGTTAAAAAAGGACTGATTTCTGAGGATGAAATTGATGTTTCGGTAAAACGATTGTTTAAAGCTCGCATGCTGCTCGGCATGTTTGATCCACCTGAGAAGGTGCCGTATACTCAAATCTCCTTTGAAATGAATGACTGCGAAGCTCATCGACAGTTATCACTCAGAACCGCACAGGAGTCAATCGTACTATTAAAAAATGAAGATAATTTGCTTCCTTTGAAAAAAAATCTCAAATCAGTAGCCGTGGTCGGGCCAAATGCGGATGAAATTGAAGTTTTATTAGGAAATTATAAGGGCGTTCCTTCAAAACCTGTGACCGTTTTGGCAGGAATAAAAAATAAGGTAGCACATATCACAGAAGTAAAATACGCAAAGGGCTGTGACCTGGTCTATCCGACTCAGGCGCCTTTAAATCCAATTCCCGCATCAAATT
>CBFDBN010000689.1:0-1523 GCA_965603055.1 uncultured bacterium
CAGGTAATGGTTTATGAAGGGGGGGCGAAACCCATTGTCGTGTTGAATAAAATTGATTTGTGCGATAATTATGAAGAATATGTTTCCCGGGTTGAAAAAACTGTCCATGACGTCAAAATCGTAGCTGTCAGCGCCAAAACCGAATTAGGAATGGATCAACTTAAAAGTTGTCTCGAAGCAGGCAAGACGTTTGCATTTATCGGATCATCTGGGGTGGGCAAGACTTCGTTGATCAACAAAATTATTGGTGACGAAATTTTCAAAACCAATGAAGTTCGAGACAAAGATTCAAAAGGGAGGCATACCACCACCCGAAGGGAATTGATCCGCATTCCTGGCGGTGGATTGTTGATTGACACACCCGGTTTGCGGGAATTTCAACTCTGGGAAGCCGAAGAAGGATTGGATGAAGTTTATTCTGAAATCGCTGAACTATCGCAAGGGTGCCGATTTTCAGATTGTACCCACACGCAGGAAATCGGTTGTGCCGTTATCGAAGCGGTAACAGATGGGAAGTTATCACAAAATCGGTACGAAAGTTATTTAAAATTATACAGGGAATTGGCATATTTAAAAAATAAACAGGATCAGAAAAATCGTTATAATAGCAAAAGCAGATTTAAATCGATCAGCCGTGCGATTAAGACATTTAAGAAGCTGGATCACAAAAGCAAGTTTCGTTGAAAAAAAAGCATAGGATTCCTAAAACTCCCAGGTTTAGGAATCCGTTACTCCACAAACTCCACACTGCTCACACAACGAAGCCAGCCCCTCATAGCCATATTGCTTTCTGACCATATCTAATTTTTGGATCTGCTCCGCAGATAAAGTCTTGACTCGACCCAATTGCCGGGCAGCCAGCGTCACCTGCGCGCAATATTCAACCTTCTCAAGCTTTCGATACGCATCGATCAGACTTTTTCCCACCGTGATTGTTCCGTGTCGATCCAGGATGATAGCATCGTGATTTTTGATCAATTTCGCGATCACCTGCGCCCCTTCATCCGTCGAAATCGTGGCATACTCCGTAGTTGGAATTGTCCCAAAAATCATGACGACTTCCGGGATGACGCATTGGGCTAATGATTCGCCGGCGATCGTAAATCCGGTGGTGATTGGCGGATGGGCATGGAGCACCGCATTGATGCCGGGTCGTTCACGAAAAGCAGCCAGGTGCATAGAAAGCTCGCCAGTTGGTTTCCCCCCGGATAGTACTTTTCCGTCAAAATCAATATAAACCAATTGATCCGGTTTTAATTCACCGAGACAACTGCCGCTGGGAGTAATCAACAATCTATCTCCCATTACCCTGACACTGATATTCCCATCAGTTGCAGTAACGAAACCCCGGTCGTAGGCTTTTTTGCCAATATCAACAATTTCACGTCTCAGTTGCCATTCACTGGGCATGACCATTATCCTTCTAATCAAAATGAGAGGAATTTAATGTGATTTTATACTGAAAGAATAATTAGTAATTATAAAACCTTATGCTTGCTACTCACTTTTTCCTTGATTAAATA